>NZ_JAAGNB010000068.1:0-5665 GCF_010550475.1 Amycolatopsis sp. SID8362 | reverse complement strand
GCCACCGCTTCGGGCGGCGGCCGACGTGCGGACCCGGAGCGACTTCGAGACGCGGTTCGCGCGGATGGCCACCCAGACCGGCGTGCCCTCGATGATGGCGCGGGTCCTGGTCTGCCTGTTCACCGCCGAGTCGGGCAGCCGCACCGCGACCGAGCTGGCTGCCCGGCTGCGGGTTAGCCCGGCCTCGATCTCGAAAGCCGTGGCTTGGCTGGAACAACGGGGTTTGCTGCGGCGCGAGCGGGACGGCCGCCGCGAGCGCTACCTGATCGACGACGACGTGTGGCAGCGGGCGTGGCTGGCCAGTATGGACGGGATGGCCCAGTGGGCCGAGGTCACCCGCAACGGCGCCGAGCTGTTCGGCGGGGACACGGTGGTCGGCACCCGGCTCCTCGTGACAAGCCAATGGCTCCAGCACATCCGGCAGGACATGGTCGACGCGGCCGAGCATCGGCGGCCGGTTTCGCCCGGCGCGTGGTGACGCCGGCGGCTGTCCACTGTGGACCGCGGTCTGGTTGGGCACTTTCGCCGTGATGGTCGGCTCCGGGATCGGCCGCGCACCCGCGCCGCCGGCGACCGGTATTCGAGCCGTCGCGAGACCTTGCGGCGTTGTCACGTCCCCGACGGTGAGGAACCTGCTCGCCCCTAGGATGCGGAGCATGACGCGATACGTCGACGAGGACCTGCGCGGTGCCGAGTTCCGCGAGTGCGACCTCTCCGGGGCACGGCTGATCGGTGTCGTCATGCAGGATGCCGTGATCGACGGGCTCGTCGGCAACCTCGTGGTGAACGGCGTCGAGGTCACCGAGTACGTCGAAGCGGAGCTCGACCGGCGTCACCCGGTGCGCGTGCTGCTCCGGTCCGAGGATCCCGCCGACCTGCGGGAGGCAGCGCGCCAGCTCCATACCGCCTGGGCCGCCACGATCGAGCGAATCCGCCGTACGCCGGGGATCGAGCGGCGCGGTGTGAACGACGAGTGGACGGCGGGGCAGACGTTGCGGCACTTGGTCTTCGTCCACGACTCGTGGTTTCGCCGGTGCTGCCTGGGTTCGGCCGGGCTGTTCACGCCGATGGGCATCGGGCCGACGGTCGAGCCCTACCGCGGCGCGCATGGGCTCGATGTCTCGCTCGATCCGGACCTCGACGAGATCGTGAGCGTGCGTGCCGCACAGGTCGCCGAGCTGGAGGCGTGGCTCGGCGAGGTCACCGCCGCGCAGCTCGCGGCGCCGGCGCCGGTGCCCGGCGACGACGTCTGGCCGCCCTATGCGCGGGGCCGCTCGGTGCGGCGGTGCCTCGGTACCGTGCTCAACGAGACCTTCGAGCACCACGGCTTCTGCGTCCGCGACCTCGATCTGATCGAGGCGCAGGACGCCGGGCCACGGGAGCCTGGGGACGCGTGATCAGCCCTTGGCCAGCACCTCGAGCAGTGCCGCCGAGAACTCCTTCGGTTTCTCGATGTGCGGGCTGTGCCCGGCGTCGGCGATGACCACCTCGCGGTAGTCGCCGCCCGCTGCGGCGTACCGGTCGAGGGCCGCTCGGGTCTGGGTGATCATCGGCTGCGCGGGGTGGGTGGCCTCGCCCGGCCAGCCGGGCACCGCGCCGAGCGCGCCGAGGTGGGCGAGGTCGAACATGGACGTGTCGGACACGATCTGGTCGTCCGCTCCCCGCACCCAGAGAATCGGGGGCTTGCGCTCGATCGCGTCGAGGTCGTCGAGGCGGAAGTGGGTGGGCGCCATGGTGTTGAGCACGCCGCGGGTGCCCGGGGCGACGCCCGGCCACGCGTCGGTCTTGGCGCAGTCGCCGGGGTAGTGGTCGTCGCCGACCCGGGTGGTGAGCATCGCCTCGACGAGGTCGTCGAGGCGGGCGGGGTGGAACGGCGGTTTGACGTAGAAGGCCAGCAGCACCTGGCGCGGCGAGAACGGCGACTCGTCCGACGTGTCGCCGTCCTTGAGCCGGGCGACGAAGTCCGGGTTGGCTCCGCCGCCGCCCGAGCCGGCGCCGGTCGCGTCGAGCAACTCGCCGTCCGCACCCTTGGTGCCGCCGAAGCCGTAGGGGGAGACCGGGTTGACCAGCGTCACGGTGCGCGCGAGCGCGGGGTGCTCGCGCAGCAGCTGCAGCACCACGCCGCCGCCCATGCTCCAGCCGACCAGGTGCGCGGCGTCGACGCCCAGTGCGGCCAGGGTGGCGGCCACGTCGTCGGCGTAGTCGCGCAGACCCCGCGTCGCGTCCACCGGCAACGGGTCGGTGCCGCCGAAGCCGCGCAGGTCCACCGCGATCGGGCGGTACCGCGGCGGCAGGTCGAGCATCGGCTCCTGCCAGAAGGCCGAGGACGAGACGTTGCCGTGGACGAACACGACCGGCTCGCCGTGCTCCCGGCCGGCCACTTCCAGTACGTGCGCGGTCAGCCGGTCGGTCGGCACCTTCGCCGAGGTGATTCCGTCGAGGAGTGTGGTCACGGTCGTCCCTTTCACGCCAGCCAGCTGGTCACCTGGGACATCGACGCCGACGCCCAGCCCAGTTGCAAGTGGTTCACCGAACCGACCAGCGCGGTCGCGGCGAGGTGGCCGATGCCGGTGCCGTCCAACGCGCTGGCCACGAACACGATGCCGTCGCTCGGGCCGCGGTTCTCGTTGAACACGCCGACTATGGAGGGTGAGCCGCCGGCCAGCAGGTACACCGAGACGCTCGCCGGGGTGCCGGCGGACTGGATGGTGGAGATCATCGACCCGGCGTCGATCGCGGCCTGGATGCCGGTCCCGTCGGTGTAGAAACCCTGGCCGCCGTAGTAGGTCGTGTACCAGTCCTGCTGCGAGCCGTCCACGCCGAACGTGCCGTCGAAGCGGGCCAGCATCTGCCGCTGCCCGGGGTAGGTGTCCCAGCCGGCGGTGGGCGTGATCGACAGTTCCGGGTGGTAGGTGTACGCGCCGTAGCAGGTCATCCTGGTGTGCGGGCTCGGCGCGTTGATGCCGACGCCGCACTCCGGCCAGATCGACAGGTCGTGCGCGTAGCCGTGCGCGAACGGGTAGTCGTAGCCACCGTTGGGCCCGCCGAGGGTGATCAGCTTACGCACGTCGCCGGCGTAGGCCCGTCCCCATGACGGCTTCACCGAGGACACGTACATCCGGGTGGACAGCTCGCCCTTGCTCCAGCCGACCAGATCGACCTGGCCGACGCCCAGCCGTGCCTTGATCAGCGCGATCGCGTCACCGACCTGCTGCGCCTGCTGGCGGTTCTCGCCCTGCTTGTGCGCGAAACCGATGGCGAACACCCGGTACCCCCGCGAGCTGAGGTACTGCATCAGCCCGGTCGACGGGCACGTCGCCGAGCCGCACCCGAAGCCGCCGGACTCGTTCGGATTGGCCCACGCCCGGTCGGGGTTGTCGTTGGCACCGTGGACCAGCAGCACCGGCGTGGCCTTCGCGCCGGTCGACCAGCCGGGCGCGGAGTACAGCAGGAACCGCGACGACGACGGCTGTGCCACCCCGCCGAAGAAGGTCAGCCGCTGCCCGTCCTGGTTGCCCCGTCCGTCCGGCGGGTACTGCTCGTCGGCGAAGCCCGGTGTGGTGTCGCGGTAGCGCTCCACCTTGTCCCACCCGTTGGCGACGGTGCCGAACGTCGCCTCGTTGGTCAGGTAGGCGGGCGCGGCCGCGGCAACCGGCAGCGCCGCGACTTCCACACCGACGACGATGGCGGCAGCGGCCACCAGGCTGAGCAGGCGCACGACGGGCTCCTCACGACACCGGGGGAACTCCGCCACTATCGGCCACTCGGCGAGCCGGGGCAATGTGCGCCGGCCACGCCCCGCGCGCCTCGGACATGGTCGTGGGCACCACATCGGGAGGTGCGGTCACGGGTCGCCGAAGATGGACGATCCGGCCGTGGGCTTGAACCGGGCCTGGAAGAACCTCAGGTGCGGTGGCTCGTAGGCGAAGGTCAGCCCGGACGTGATCCGGTCGCGGTCGCGGTGGACCGCGATGATGCCGTCCGCGACGAGGTCCAGGTGCGCTTGGGTGTAGACGCGGCGGGGGATGGCGAGGCGGAGCAGTTCCAGGCCTGCCGGGCGGTTCTCGCCGGTGACCGGGTCGCGGCCGGCCGAGAGGGCGCCGCGTTCGACGCCGCGGACGCCCGCTTCGAGGTAGACCGCGCAGGAGAGGGTCTGGGCGGGGAATTCCGTCCGGGGCACCTGGGGGAGGGCGGCCGCCGCGTCGACGCACACGCAGTGCCCGCCGGTCGGGCGCACGATGGGTACGCCGGCGTCACTCAGCCGCGTCCCGAGGTATTCGACCTGTCCGACGCGGGCGCGGAGGTGGTTCTCCGCCACGGATTCCGCGATGCCCGCCGCGATGGCTTCCATGTCGCGGCCGGCCATGCCGCCGTACGTGTGCAAGCCCTCGTACAGCAGGACGAGGCCGCGGGCCTGTTCGGCGAGCATCGGGTCGCGCAGGGCGAGCCAGCCGCCGATGTTGGCGAGCGAGTCCTTCTTCGCGGACATGACCGCGCCGTCGGTCGGCGCGCACAGGGCGAGGAGGATGTCCGCGACCGAACGGTCCGCCCAGCCGGGTTCGCGTTGCTTGACGAGCCAGGCGTTTTCGACCGCGCGGGCGGTGTCGAGGAACACCGGGATGCCGTGCGCGTGCGCCAGCGCGCAGGTCGCGGTCAGGTTGGCGACGCTGATCGGCTGGCCGCCCGCCATGTTGACGGTCGCGGCGAGGGAGACGTAGGGGATCGCGTCCGGCCCGGCCTCGTCGATGACCGCGCGGAGCTTGCCGAGGTCGACGTCGCCCTTGAACGGGTGCTCCGACGCGGGGTCGTGGGCTTCGTCGACGATGACGTCGTGGAAGGTCGCGCCGTTGAGTTCCTGGTGGGCGCGGGTGCTCGGGAAGTACATGTTCCCGGGGACGTGGGTGCCGGGCCGGATCAGGCAGCGGGACAGGATGTTCTCGGCGCCGCGGCCCTGGTGCACCGGGATGACGTGCTCGTAGCCGTAGAAGGTGCGGACGGCTGCCTCGAAGACGTAGAAGCTGCGCGCGCCGGCGTAGGCTTCGTCGCCGCGCAGGAGGGCTGACCACTGGCGGTCCGACATCGCGTTGGTGCCCGAGTCGGTGAACAGGTCGACGTAGACGTCTTCCGAGCGCAGCAGGCACGGGTTCCAGCCGGCCGTGCGCAGCGCCTCGTCGCGCTCGTCCCGGGTGGTCGCGCGCAGCGGCTCGACCATCTTGACGCGCCAGGGTTCCGGTGGGTAGGCGGGCATCTCAGACTCCTTCGCGTAGCCGGTTCAGCAGCGGTCCGGTCATCGCCGTGGTCACCAGCGCCAGCACGACCATCGCCGTGTAGAGGGCGCGGTCGAGCACGCCGAGGCTCAGCCCGATGCCGATGAAGACGATCTCGGTGACGCCGCGGGTGTTCATCAGGACCGCGAACACCCCGGCGGGCCGCGGATCGACGCCGCCGAGGCGGGCCCCCAGGTAGGCGCCGCCGACCTTGCCGAGCACGGCGACGACGACGATCACCGCGGTCTCGGCGGCGAGGCCCGCGTCGAGCAGGCCGAGGTCGACGGTGCGCCCGACGTGCACGAAGTACAGCGGTGCCAGCAGCCCGCCGATCGGGGCGACCAGCTCGGCCGGGTTCAGCGCCGGGACGGCGTGCCCGACGACGGCGCCGGCGAAGA
>NZ_JAAGNB010000014.1:0-3002 GCF_010550475.1 Amycolatopsis sp. SID8362 | reverse complement strand
GGGATCGGCGCGCCCCGCGGCGGCGTCGGCGGGCGGCGCACGGGCGCGTGGAAGACGGTCTCCTCGCCGCGGGACGGCTCGCCGTCGTCGAGGCGGCCCGAAATCGACGGCTCCGGCGTCTCCCACCGCACCGGCGGTGGCGGCTGCCAGCTGCCGCCCGGCTGCTTTTCGTCGTCCGGCGCGGCGTGCCGAGGACGGCGCGGTTCCTCCGACACTGCTACCTCCCAGATCCCCGGCGACGTGCGGGAACCGATCCTAGTCGCGGCCCGCTCACTGGTACTGCGCCTGCGGCGGCGAGGCCGGCCCCAGCGACGACTCGACCCAGTGGCGGTAGCTGTTCTGCCAGGCGCCGCTGTTGCGGATGTTCTCGAGCACGGCGTTGACGAACTTGACCATGTCCTCGTTGTCCTTCGGCACGCCGATGCCGTAGTTCTCCTGCGTGAACTGGTCGCCGACGACCTGCAGCGTCGGGTCCTGCGCGGCCATCCCGGCGAGGATCGTGTCGTCGGTCGAGACCGCGTCGACCTGGCCCTGCTGGAGCATCACCAGGCAGTCCGACCAGTTGTCGACCGAGATCGCCTGCGGCTTGGCCGGGTCCGTCGCGATCTTCGCCAGCGACGTCGACTTCTTCGCCGCGCACACCTTCTTGCCGCTCAGGTCGGCCAGCTTGGTCGCCTTGGACTCCTTCGTCACCAGCAGCCGCTGCCCGGCGACGTAGTACACGGAGGAGAACTGGACGTCCTTCTTGCGCGCGCAGGTGATGCTGTAGGTCCGCACGACGATGTCGACCTGGTGCTGCATCAGGACGTCCTGGCGCTGCGACGACGTGATCGCCCGGAACTGGACGCGGCCTTCCGGCGCGCCGAAGATCGAGCGGGCGATCTCGTTGACGAGGTCGATGTCGAAGCCCTCGAGGTTGCCCGAGGTCGGGTTGCGGAAGCCGAACAGGTACGTGGTCTGGTCGACGCCGGCGATGAGCTTGCCGCGTTCCTTGATCTTCGCCATGGTCGAGCCGTCGGGGATCGACGTCCCCTTGTCCGGCTGCAGGCTGGCCAGCGGGTTGCAGCTGGTGTCGCCGCCACCGCCGGCGGCCGCGTCCGGGCCGCCCACGTGCGCGGGCTGGGGCCAGGCGGCGTTGCCGACCGGGGCCGGGTCGACCGGCTTCCCGGGGCTGCCGCAGGACGCCACCAGCAGCGCGACGACCGCCAGCACGCCCGCCCGGACCGTGTTCCCCCGCCTGCTCACCGGTACTCCCTCAGTCGCTCCCGGATCCCCATGGTGACACCCGCCGCGGCGACGACCGCGAGCACGGCCAGGCCGGGGGCCAGCAGCGTCAGCGCGCGGTCGCCGTTGTGGGTGTCGTCGAGGAATTCCTGCCTGCCGACGTCGATGGCCGCCTGGAGGCTGTCGTCGAGCCGCCGGAACGCCGGTGCCGAGCCGTCGGTCTTGTCCTCCAGCACGGCGAAGTCGACGGCTTCCTGGTACTGGCCGGCGTCGTCCTGCGCGCGGACTTCCTTGTGCGCCTTCAGCCAGTCGTTCGCGGCCTTCGCCGCGTCGGCGACCTTCGTGGCGCCTTCGCCGTCCTGGATGAGGCCACGGGCTTCGCCGAGCAGGCCGCCCTGGCCGTCCGGGCCGACCAGCTGGGCCGCGTTGGTGCCGAAGTCCTTTTCGTACGCGGCGCCGTCACCGCGCGCGACCAGCGTGAGCGTTTCGTCGGCGCGGGCCTGCAGCGCGGCGATCCGCGCGCGGACCAGTACGTCGACGCGGTGCGAGCCGTCGTCCTGGCCGCTGCCGACCAGGCTGCCCTGCACGATCAGCGCGACCGCGCCCCACAGCAGCGAGACCACGACGGCGGCCGTCGCGACGACGAGCCCGACGTTGAGCAGCCGGTTGGTGCGCTTGGTCAGGTAGACCTGCGCGGCGATCAGCGCGGCGAGCAGCGCGACCACCAGGATCGTGGCGAGCCACGGGAAGCCGGTGGCGCCGTCCTGCTCGTCGATCAGCCGCTCGGTGTCGACGCGGTAGAGGTCCTGCGCGGCGGGCAGGATCTTCGCCCGCATCAGCTCGGAGGCCTCGCGGAGGTAGGACGCGCCGACCGGGTAGCCGAGGCGGTTGTTCGCCCGCGCCGTCTCGACGAGCCCGGTGTAGACGGGCAGCGACTGGTTGAGGACGTCGACCGGGGCGACCGCGGCGGCGACGTCGGAAGCGTCGGAGGCGGCCTTCGCGAGCGCGGCGCCGGCTTCGGCGATGTCGCGCTCGTAGCGCTGGCGCAGCTCCGGCGGCTCGGTGCCGATGGAGAGGAACGCGCTCGCGGCGGTCGCGTCGGCGTCCGAGAGCGAGCGGTAGACCTGCTGCGCGGCGGCGGCGAGGGGCTCGCGGTGGTCGATGACGCCGGTGATGGTGTCGTCGCGGTTCTGCACCGACAGTGTCGCGACCAGGCCGGCGAGGAGGGACAGGAGCACCAGGCCGACGGCGATGACGGTGAGCCGGCCGGGGGTCGTCGCGGCGGACCGGACGACCGCGCGGACGCCCTGTCCGGGCAGGTCCAGCAGCCCCAGCAGGCCGCTGCGACCCCCGCTTTCCGGTGGCGGCGGCGGGGGTCCCGGCGCGGGCGCCGTCGGACCCGGGGCCGTCGCAGTGCTGGTCATCCCCGATTCCTCCCCAAAAGCGGTACCCGCAGAAGGTAGCCGGTCCGCCGTCCTCGCGGGCACCGGCACCGCCCGCTGTCATCAGCACGTGATCTCACGCCCGCACCTCGGCCAGGACGCGCCACTGACCGCCGCCGGGACCGGCGTCCAGGGTGCCACCGGCCAGCGCCAGCCGCTCCCGCATCCCGGCCAACCCGAAACCTTCACCTGTTCGAGTGACACCGAGGGTGTTGCGGACGTCGAGCCGGACGATCTCGGGCGCGTAGCTCAGCCGTACCTCGACGTCCTCCCCCGGCGCGTGCTTGCCCGCGTTCGTCAGCGCCTCCCGCGCGGTGCCGGCGAGCGCGACGACCA
>NZ_JAAGNB010000624.1:0-80654 GCF_010550475.1 Amycolatopsis sp. SID8362 | reverse complement strand
CCCGCGGCGCGCGCGGCGGCCCAGCTGTTCTGGGCCTTCGGCGCCGCCGAGCGGGCGAAGGCCGCTTGGACGACGCGGGCCGCGTCGCTCGCGCGG
Organism: Amycolatopsis sp. SID8362; assembly: GCF_010550475.1. Taxonomy (NCBI): domain Bacteria; kingdom Bacillati; phylum Actinomycetota; class Actinomycetes; order Pseudonocardiales; family Pseudonocardiaceae; genus Amycolatopsis; species Amycolatopsis sp. SID8362. The sequence goes on along the minus strand of NZ_JAAGNB010000624.1, from coordinate 80,558 downwards.
GTCCGGGACGCCTTCGGTCCCCCGCGGGCGATGGCCGAGCTGGCGCGGGAGCTGGGGGAAGCCGTGCGCGCGTTCTTCGACGGCGTGGGCCTGGCGCTCGAGACCGAGTTCGCCGGGGAGTACCTGCTCGAAGAGCTGGCGGTCGCCCCGGCCGGCTTCGTCGCGAGTGCCGGCGCGCGGGCGGTACTCGACAAGTTCCGGCTCGACCGGCGGAGTTTCGCCGAGGACCTCGGTGCTCTCGACGACCTCGCCGACCGCCACCAGCTCGCGGAAGCCTGGCTGCGGTCGTTCGCCGAGGTGACCGGCCTGCCCGCCGACGAGCTCCCGGAAGCCGTCGCGATCGAGCTGTGCGACCTCCCGCGCTACGACTCGTCGGCGACGCTGGTGACCACCGTGGACGGCCTGCTCGGCGCCCACCCGCGGATCACCGGCCGGTCGATGACGCTGCGGCTCGACGAGACGCTGGCCAGGACGCACCGCTTCCGCCGGGACCGCGTGCCGGGGTACCGCGACTACCAGCGGCGGCGCAACGCGCTCGTGGCCGCCGAAAGCGAACGGCTGCGGCTGGCGGAGTACCGGCCGAAGGTGATGAGCGCGTTCGTGCGCAACCGCCTGCTGGACGAGGTGTACCTGCCGCTGATCGGCGACAACCTGGCCAAGCAGCTCGGCGCGACCGGGGACGCCAAGCGCACCGACCAGTCCGGCCTGCTGCTGCTCATCTCGCCGCCGGGGTACGGCAAGACGACGCTCATGGAATACGTCGCCAGCCGCCTCGGGCTGGTCTTCGTGAAGGTCAACGGGCCGGCGCTCGGCAACGGCGTCACGTCGGTGGACCCGGCCGACGCGCCCGACGCGACCGCGCGCCAGGAGGTCGAGAAGATCTCGTTCGCGCTCGAACAGGGCAACAACGTGCTGCTGTACCTCGACGACATCCAGCACACGTCCCCGGAGCTGCTGCAGAAGTTCATCTCGCTGTGCGACTCGCAGCGGCGGATGGAAGGGGTCTGGGAGGGTCGCACGCGAACCTACGACCTGCGCGGCAAGCGGCTCGCGGTGTGCATGGCCGGGAACCCGTACACCGAGCAGGGCAAGCGGTTCCGCATCCCGGACATGCTCGCCAACCGCGCGGACGTGTGGAACCTCGGCGACGTGCTGTCGGGCAAGGAAGAGCTGTTCGCGCTCAGCTTCATCGAGAACGCGTTGACGGCGAACCCCGTCCTGGCGCCGCTCGCCGCGCGCGACCGGTCCGATGTGGACGCGCTGGTCCGGATGGCGGGCGGGGACGGTTCGGTGCGCGCCGACCAGCTGGGGCACGCCTATTCGGCGACCGAGCTGGAGCAGGTCCTGTCGGTGCTCCGGAAACTCCTGCGGGTGCGGCGGATCGTGCTGGCCGCCAACCAGGCCTACATCGCCTCGGCGGCGCAGGCGGACGCCTCCCGCACCGAACCGCCGTTCCAGCTGCAGGGTTCTTACCGGAACATGACCAAGCTCGCCGAGCGGATCGTGCCCGCGATGAACGACGCGGAGCTCGAAGCCCTGGTCGACGACCACTACGCCGGTGAGGCGCAGACCCTGACCTCGGGTGCCGAAGCCAACCTGCTGAAGCTGGCCGAGCTGCGGGGACGGCTGTCGCCGGAGCAGGCGCGGAGGTGGGCCGACGTGAAAGCCGCGTACCTGCGCGCCCGGGCGCTGGGCGGGGCCGACGAGAGCCCGATGAGCCGCGCGGTCGGCGCGGTGGGGCTGCTGGCCGACCGGGTGGGAGCGGTCGAGTCGGCCATCGACCGGGCGGCGGAGCGGCTGGGACGGTCGGCGTCTGGGATACCAGACTGAATCGCGGACCCGGGCCTGGGCCGAGCCGCCGAAGGCGCGGTTAATACCTCCAAGCACGATCTCTGGAGGTTCACCCGTGGCGGCAGCCCTCGAACGCAGGTCCATCGACCCGGTCCCGGAAAGCGAACGGCACGGCCACCCGCGCAGCCTCTTCACGCTCTGGTTCGCGGCGAACATGCAGATCACGTCCGCGGTGACCGGCGCGCTGACCGTGCTCGTCGGCGTCCACCCGCTCTGGGCGCTGGTCGCCGTCCTCGGCGGGAACGTCCTCGGCGGCATCCCGATGGCGCTGCACGCCGCGCAGGGGCCGAAGCTGGGCATCCCGCAGATGATCCAGTCGCGCGCGCAGTTCGGCGTGTACGGCGCCGTCCTCCCGCTCGTCCTCGTCGTCGTGATGTACCTCGGGTACTTCGCCAGCGGGAACGTCCTGGGCGGGCAGGCGGTCGCGCAGATCACCGGCCTGCCCACCGACGCCGCGATCGCCGTCTACGCCGCCCTTTCCGCGCTCATCGCCGTCGTCGGCTACCGCCTGATCCACCGGTTCGGCTGGATCGCATCGGCGCTGTCCGTGGTCGTCTTCGTCTACCTGACGATCCGCCTGGTCGGCGGCCACGACCTGGGGGCGGTGCTGGGCGCGCCGACCCTCGACTTCCCGAAGTTCCTGCTCGCCCTGTCCCTGACGGCGTCCTGGCAGCTGACGTTCGGCCCGTACGTCGCCGACACCTCGCGCTACCTGCCGTCGAGCACCTCGGTGCGCGCCACGTTCTGGTGGACCTACGGCGGCACGGTCCTCGGCGCCACCTGGGCGATGTCGTTCGGCGCGCTCGCCTACGCCGTCGCCGGGAAGGCGTTCAAGGGCCACGAAGTCGCGTACGTCGTCGGGCTCGGCGGTGAAGCACTCCTCATCCCGCTGCTGCTGGCGATCGCGCTCGGCAAGTTCACCGTGAACGTCCTGAACATCTACGGCGGCTACATGACCGTCGCGACCGCGCTCACGGCGTTCAGCCGCAAAGCCGCGCTCTCCCAAGGCGCCCGCGTCGCGTACATCGCCGTCGTCGGCGTGCTCGGCGGCGTCATCGCGATCCTGGGCCGCGGGGAGTTCCTCGGGAACTTCATCCTGTTCCTGGACTTCCTGCTGTACTTCCTGACGCCGTGGAGCTCGATCAACCTGGTCGACTTCTACCTGGTGCGCAAGGAGTCCTACGACCTCGAAGCGGTGTACGACCCGAACGGCCGCTACGGACGCTGGGCGGCGCCGGCGCTGATCGCGTACTTCGTGGGGATCGCCGCGCAGATCCCGTTCTCGAACGTCGAAGGCATCTTCGTCGGCCCGATGGCGCCGCTGCTGGGCGGCGCCGACGTCTCGTGGCTGATCGGGCTCGCCGTCCCGGGCGCGCTGTACTACGGCCTTCAGCGCAGGGCTTCCTGGTTGACGCCTTCGCGTTCCAGGTAGCGGCCCTTGGTGTGCTCGCCGAAGCCGAACTGGCGGTACAGCCCGTGCGCGTCGGCGGTGTGCAGCATCCAGCGGAAGCCGGCGCCGGGCCCGTTGTCGATCATCTCGCGGACGAGCTCCTTGCCGAGGCCGGTGCCGCGGGCGGAGCCGACGACGAAGACGTCGGCCAGGTACGCCGAGCCGACGCCGTCGGAGAAGGCCCGCGCGAAGCCGACCTGCTCGTCCCCGCGGTAGGCGCCGACGATCCGCCACGAGCCGTCGATGGCGGCCTCGACCTGCGAGCGCGTGCGCCAGCGGCCCCAGTAGGCCTCGGTGGAGAGGAACTTCCACACCACGTCGAGGTCCAGCCGTGCCCGGTCGTCGTCCAGCTCGTACTCACCGAAGGTGCGCATGATCCGAAACTAAGCCCGGCGTCAACGCGGTTTCAGCAGGTAGTCCACGACGGGGCGCAGCTCGTCCGCGGACGGCGGCTCGTCGTCGATCAGGCCCTGGATCAGCAGCCCGTCGATGCCCGCGAGGAACACGCGGAAGGCCACTTCGTCGTCGTGGCGGACCATCGACGTCAGCACGTCGAGCCAGCGCCGCGCGGCCGGGCGCAGCTCCGGCTTCCGCGCGGCCAGCAGGTACAGCTCGTACTCGGCCATCGTGCGCCCGCGCCGCGGGCCCAGCGCCTCGGCGAGCAGGCCGGCGACCTCCTCGGCGCCGCGCGAACCGCGTGACCGGGCCCGGTCGATCATCCAGTAGACCTCGGTCGCCATGTCGCGGGCGCACGAGATGAGGGTCGCGATCAGCAGGTCGTCGAGCGAGGAGAAGTGGTACGTCGTGGACGTCGTCGGCACGCCGGCCTCGGCCGCGACGGTCCGGTGGGTCACGCCCGCGACGCCGTCGCGCTCGATGATGCGCAGCGTGGCCTCGATGATCTCCGCGCGTCGCTTCTCTCCCCGCGCCTTGCGGCCGTCGACCTGCAGTTTCACGTCGAAGCACTCCCGATTTCGATCAGCACGACACCGCCGATGACCAGCGCCATCCCGGCGATCATGGCCGCGTTGACGGGCTCCTTGAGGAACACGACGCCGACGATCGCGACCAGCGCGACGCCGGCCGCGGCCCAGATCGCGTAGGCGACGCCGATCGGCAACCCCAGCTTGAGCACGTACGACAGGGCGACGAACGCGACGGCGTACCCGAGCACCACGACGATCGACGGCCCGAGCTTCGAGAAGCCCTCGGAGAGCTTCAGCGAGACCGTCGCGGAGACCTCGGCGGCGATCGCCAGCGCGAGGAGAAGGTACGCACCCATAGGGTGAAAACTACCTGAACGATCGTCCCAGAACAAAGAGCGACGTACACCACATCGGTGGGACTTAGCCCCACTCAACGGGTTACTCATCAGTAAGGAAGGTTAGTCTCCCGGCACCACCACAGTTTGATCCGGACGAAAGGCACCCGAACGATGGGCGCTCTGCAACTGACGCTCGGCGGGATCTCGGTCCTGCTCGGCGTCGTCGCCTGGGGAATGTTCGCCGCGACGATCGCGCGCTTCGTGCGCATCATCCGTCTCGGGCAGCCCGACTCGACGCGCAACGGGCCGTTCATGGCGCGGCTCAAGACGCTGATCAAGGAGTTCGCCGCGCACACGCGGATGAACCGCAAGCGCAGCGTCGGGCCGGCGCACTGGCTCGTGATGTGGGGCTTCCTGCTCGGCTCCCTCGCGCTGTTCGAGGCGTACGGCGAGGTCTTCGTCCCGAGCTGGGGCTGGCCGATCCTCGACGACTTCCCGCCGTTCCAGCTGCTCATGGAGCTGCTCGGGCTCGGCACCATCGTCGGCATCCTCGTGCTGATGGCGATCCGCCAGCGCAACCACCCGCGCCGCGCCGACCGCCAGAGCCGGTTCCAGGGCTCCAACTTCAAGTGGGCGTACTTCATCGAGGCCGTCGTGCTCATCGAGGGCATCGGCATCATCGGCGTCCGCGCCGCGAAGGCCGCACTCGGCGCGCACGAGACGCCGACCTGGGCCGCCTTCGTCTCGAACCCGCTCGGCGAGCTGCTGCCGGCCAGCCCGAACCTGGTCACGGTGTTCGCGTTCGTCAAGCTGATGAGCGCCACGGTCTGGCTGATCGTGGTCGCGCGCACGATGACCATGGGCATCGCCTGGCACCGCTTCAGCGCGTTCTTCAACATCTACTTCAAGCGCGAGGCCGACGGCGGCGTCGCCCTGGGTGCGCTCAAGCCGATGATGAGCGGCGGCAAGGTCCTCGACCTCGAGGAAGCCGACCCGGACGAAGACACCTTCGGCGTCGGCAAGATCGAGGACTTCAGCTGGAAGGGCTGGCTGGACTTCTCGACCTGCACCGAGTGCGGCCGCTGCCAGGAGCAGTGCCCCGCGTGGAACACGGGCAAGCCGCTGTCGCCGAAGCTGGTCATCACGCAGCTGCGCGACCACGCCTACGCGAAGGCGCCGTACCTGCTGGCCGGCGGCAAGCGCGACATGGCGGGCGACGAGGTCGGCCTGTCCGGCGACAACATGTACGCCGGGATCGACGTCCTCGCGATCGCCGAGTCCCAGAAGGCCCTGATCGGCGACGACGGGGGCGTCATCGACCCCGACGTCCTGTGGTCCTGCACCAGCTGCGGCGCCTGCGTCGAGCAGTGCCCGGTCGACATCGAGCACGTCGACCACATCGTCGACATGCGCCGCTACCAGGTGATGATCGAGTCGTCGTTCCCCAGCGAGCTGAACGGCATGTTCAAGAACCTGGAGAACAAGGGCAACCCGTGGGGCCAGAACGCCAAGGACCGGCTGGCCTGGACCGAGGACCTCGACTTCGAGGTGCCGGTGTTCGACGGCGACATGGAAGACGCGGAGTACCTGTTCTGGGTCGGCTGCGCCGGCGCGTTCGAGGACCGCGCGAAGAAGACGACGCGCGCGGTCGCCGAGCTGCTCCACATGGCCGACGTGAAGTACAAGGTGCTGGGCTCGGAGGAGTCCTGCACCGGCGACCCGGCCCGCCGCGCGGGCAACGAGTTCCTGTTCCAGATGCTGGCGCAGCAGAACGTCGAGATCCTGAACTCGGTGTTCGAGGGACGTGAGCGGAAGGCGCGCAAGGTCGTCGTGACCTGCGCGCACTGCTTCAACACCCTCGCCAACGAGTACCCGGAGCTGGGCGGCCAGTTCGACGTCGTGCACCACACGCAGCTGCTCAACCGCCTGGTGCGGGAGAAGCAGCTGGTGCCGGTGGCGCCGGTCGCCGAGGACGTCACCTACCACGACCCGTGCTACCTCGGCCGCCACAACAAGGTGTACGAGGCGCCGCGCGAGCTGGTCGGCGCGACCGGCGCGCGGCTGCGCGAGATGCCGCGGCACGGCGACAAGTCGATGTGCTGCGGCGCCGGCGGCGCGCGGATGTGGATGGAAGAGAAGATCGGCAAGCGGATCAACGTCGAGCGCGTCGACGAGGCGCTCGGGACCGCGCCGTCGAAGATCGCGACCGGCTGCCCGTTCTGCAAGGTGATGCTGAACGACGGCCTGACCGCCCGCCAGAGCGACGGCAGCGCGAGCGAGAAGGTCGAGATCGTCGACGTCGCGCAGATGCTGCTCGAGTCGGTCAAGCGCAAGCCGGCGCCGAAGCCGCTACCGACCGGAGCGCCTTCGCTCGCAAAAGAGTGACGAAACATTTCGAAAACGGCCCCGGCCAGGAACTTCCTGGTCGGGGCCGTTTACATTGCGCAATTCGCATTGATGTAGCCACTGCGCTACGCGTTGTCACAAGTCCACTAGCTGGGATTTCCGGCGCGGTAATCGTTTTCTTGAAAGTTGTTCATGAAATTCACCGAAATGGCCCATCAGGTGGAGGACAAACGAAGACCTGAACCCTGGACAGCGGGCGTATCCTGACGTTTCCTTCGCCGCCGCCGTTGCCAGCGAAGGCTTCCTTTCGACGATCACGGAAACAGGGGGCGGCCACGTATGAGCGAGGACCGGAGCACCACGACCGGGCGACACGCTCTCCGCACCTACATCGACGACATGGACGTCCGCTTCCCCGGCGCCGGCGCCCAGGACCCCGTGCCCGCCCAGCGGACGCTCGTGCGCCCGTACGTCCTGACCCGCGGCCGCACGCAGTCGCGCCGGCACCTGGCGATCGAAGCGCTCGTCTCGACGCGCGCCGGCGCCCACTGGAACGGCGCCCGGCTGACCGGTGAGTTCCGCTCGGTGCGCACGCTCTGCTCCCGCCCGCGCTCGGTCGCCGAGGTCGCGGCCACGCTGAGCGTGCCGCTCGGCGTCGTCCGCGTGCTGCTGGACGACATGGCCGAGCAGGGCCTCGTCACCATCCACGACAACCGGGTCAACGCCGAAGGCCGCCCGGCGGTGGCGCTGATGGAGCGCGTTCTGCACGGCTTGCGCAGTCTCTGAGCATTACGCTCAGCCGGTGACCGAGGAAACCGAGAACTCCGGTGGCGAAAGCACTCTGACCGTCCTGCTCGCCGGCGGGGTGAACCTGGCGATCGCCGTCATGAAGCTGATCGCGGGCATCATCACCGGCTCGGGCGCGATGCTCTCCGAAGCGGCCCACTCGGTGGCCGACACGTTCACCGAAGTCCTGCTGCTGACCGCGTTGAAACGTTCCGACCGCCCGGCCGACCGCGTGCACCCCTTCGGCTACGGCAAGGAGCGCTACTTCTGGTCGCTGCTCGCGGCGGTGTCGATCTTCGCGTCCGGCTCGATGTTCGCGCTCTACGAAGGCGTGTCGACGCTGCTCGGCCACGGCGAAGCGCAGAGCACGTCGATCCTCAGCTACATCGTGCTCGCGGTGGCCTTCCTGCTCGAAGGCACGTCGTGGGTGCAGGCGGTGCGCCAGACCGTGCGGGAGTCCAAGGCCGAAAACCGGTCGTTCTGGACCTACCTCCGCCTGATCGACGACCCGACGCCGAAGACCGTGCTGTTCGAGGACTCCGCCGCGCTGATCGGCCTGCTGGTCGCGTTCGCCGGCATCGGCCTGCACCAGCTCACCGGCTCGGAGGTCTGGGACGGCGTCGCGTCGATCGTCATCGGCGTGCTGCTCGCCTTCGTCGCCTACCTGCTCGGGCGGACGAACCGCGGCCTGCTCATCGGCCGCCAGGCCAGCCCGGAGATCGTCCGCGGCGTCCGCGACCACCTCTCGGCCGCGCCGGAGATCGAAGCCGTCGTGGACCTGCAGACCATGCTGATGGGCACCGACCAGGTCCTCGTGTGCACCCGCGTCGACTTCGACGACACGCTGAGCGCCGGCGACGTCGAACGCGCGTGCGTCCGGCTGGCGGGCGAGCTGACCGGGTCGTTCAACGATGTCACCGAGGTGTTCATCGAGCCGGTGCCGCGGACGGATCCCGACCTGCGCGCGACGGTGCTGGCGCGCTACGGCGACATCGCGGAGCGGTGGAACACCCCGTAGCTCAGTACCCGAAGTCCTGGACCCAGTAGTTGCCCGCCTTGGTGAAGCCGACACCGAGCTTCTTGAGGGAGCAGTTGAGGATGTTCGCGCGGTGGCCCTCGGAGTTCATCCAGGCGTCCATGACCTGCGCCGCGGACGTCTGCCCCTTCGCGATGTTCTCCGCGCCGGGCTTCGAGTAGCCCGCGATCTTGATGCGCTGGTCGAACGTGGTGCCGTCCGGGCTGGTGTGCGAGAAGAAGTCGCCGGCCGACATCTGGTCGCTGTAGTCCTGCGCGGCCTTGGTCAGGTGCGATTCCTCGGTCAGCGGGTCGCAGCCCGCCTTCGCGCGCTCGTCGTTGACCAGCGAGAGGACCTGGCCGGCGACGGTCGACGCGACCTTGGCCGCGGACTTGGTGGTCGGCGGCGGGGCTTCCGACGTCGTCGGCTGCGGGGGCGCGGAGGTCTCGGTCGGGGTGGGCGCCGCGCTGGACGTCGTCGGAGCCGGGTCTACGGGGGCGGGCTCGGCCGGCTTCGTGGGCTGAGCCTGGCCACCGGCGAGGTCGGTGCTGCTGCCACCACCGGAACCGGCGGGCGCGTTGGGGAGCACGAGCGCCGCGGCGCCGAGTTCGGCGGTGTTTCCTTCCGCGGTGGCCATCCAGGTGCCGGTCGCGGCGGAAAAAACGCCGAGCAGCACACTGAGTGACACCATCACCACGCGAGCACGTTCACCAAGGGGGGACACGGCGCAGGAACGTATCACGGGACGATTACGGCGAGAACCTGCTAACGCACTGATCACATTTCTTCGGGCGCACTCGTCGCCGACGGGCAGGAATTTCGCGGCAATCGGACGCTCGCGCGTTACTCCGTTCAGCCGCCGCGCACGACGAACGTCGCGTCGCCGGCCGCCGACACCGGGCGGCCGGTCGGGTCCTGCCCGGTCGCGGTCGCCCGGCTCGTGAAGCCCTGTTTTCCGGCGACAACCGTGCAGGTGTAGGTGATTTCCGCATCCACGGCCAGGTCCGGCGACGTGTGCGCGCACGACGGCGTGTGGTCGTCGGCCACGGACACTGCGGTCAGCGGCACGTCACCGGTGTTCTTGACCAGTACGGAAAAGGTGACGGTGTCGCCTTCCCGGACTTCGTACGGCGTCGCGTCCTTCATCACCGCGATTTCGGGGTGGACGACGTCGACTTTCGCTTCCGCCGACGATTGCACGGAGCGACCGGTCGGATCCGTTCCGGTCACTTCCGCGGAGTCGGTGAAATCGTCGTCGGCCGCTTTCCTGGTGCAGGTGTACGTCTGTGCCGCGCCGGCGGGCAGGCGGTCGAAGGCCTTCAGGCACGGCTGATCGTCCACAACGGACACCCCGGTCAGCGCGACGTCGCCGGTGTTGCGCACGACGATGGTGAACGTGACCTCGTCGCCCGCGCGCACTGTCGCGGGCTTCGCGTCCTTCGTCAGCTTCAGCGCCGGGTGGATGACGTCGACCTCGTCGCTGTCCGCCGCGGTGACCGGCGGGCCGACGGGGGCGTTCGCCGTGGCTTTCGCGGTGGTGACGACGTCGTCGGCCGGGGCGGTCGTGGTGCAGTCGAACTTCTGCGCGGCGCCTGCTTCGAGCTTGTCGAACGTCTTCGGACACGGCCCCTCGACCCGCAGGGCGGTCAGCGGCCCGTCGCCGGTGTTGGTGACGGTGATCGTCATGGTCACCGTGTCGCCGGGGCGGAAGGGGCCGCCGTGGAGGTCCTGCGCGATCGCGAGGCCGGGGTGCAGCACGGTGTACGCCGCGTCGTCGGTGGCGCTGACCTGGCGGTTCGTCGGATCGGTGCCGGTCGCGGTTGCCGAGCTCACGAAATTGTCGGTGCCGGCGTCTACCTTGCAGGAGTGGCGCTGGGAGGCGCCGGGGAGGAGGGTGCCGATGGACTGAGCGCACGCCGGAGTGCGGCTGTCCACAACGGACACGTCGGCCAGTGGCACGTCACCGGTGTTCGCGACGACGAGGGTGAACGTCACGGTGTCGCCTTGCCTGACCTGCGCGGGCGCCGCGTCGTTCGTGATCGTGACCGCGGGGTGGATGACCTTGACCGGGACCTCGGCGGTGGCGCTCACCGGACGGTTCGTGGCGTCGGTACCGGTCGCCTTCGCGGTGGCCGCGAAGTCGGCGTCGCCGGCGATCTCGGTGCAGCTGTAAGTCTGCTTCGCCTGTGGTTCCAGTGTTCCCAGTGACTTGGTGCAGTCCGGGGCGAGCTGGTCGGCCACCGAAACTTCCCGCAGCGAGCTGTCTCCGGTGTTCGTGACGGTGATCGTCGAGGTCACGGTGTCGCCTCGGCGGACCACCTTCGGGTCGGCGGTCCTCGTGATCGCGATGGCCGGGTGGACGACGTCCACGGCGGCGACGGCCTCGGCGGTGACGTCCGGGCCGGTCGGTGGAGTGGCGCTCACCCGCACGGCGCGGGTGACGTCGTCGGCCGGGGCCGGGGCGGTGCAGCCGAACTCGCGGGTGCCGCCGGGTTCGAGCGCGCCGTCGATCACCTGGGTGCAGCCGGCGGCTCGCGCGGCCTGCGCGTCCGTGACACGGAGGCCGGTCAGCGGCACGTCGCCGGTGTTGCGCACGGTGATCCGGAACGGCACGGTGTCGCCCTCGCGGAACGGGCCACCCGTGACGGCCGCGGTGATCGCGACGGCGGGGTGCTGCACGGCGAACGCGGCCTCGGCGGTGGCCGTGACCGGCCGGGCGGTCGGGTCGGCGCCGGTCACCACCGGCTTGTTCGTGAAGCCGGCAGCGGCCGCGACGGTCGCGCACGAGTACGTCTGGGTGGCCTGCGGCTGGAGCGTCCCGAGGGACTTCGCGCACGCGGCGACCTGGTCGTCCGCTACCGCGACGCCGGTTAGCGGCACGTCGCCGGCGTTGGTGGCGGTGATCGTCCAGGTCACCGTGTCGCCTTCGCGGACCTGCGCGGGCGCGGCCTTCGCGGCGAGCGCCACGGCGGGGTGGATGACGTCGACGACGGCGTCGTCGGTGACCTTCACCGCGCCGCCGAGCTGGTCCTTGGCGGTCGCGGTGGCCGTGTTGGTGAAGTCGTCGGCCGGGGCGGGCGCGGTGCACGTGTACGTCTGCTTGCCCTGCGGTGGCAGGGCGCCGATCGCCTTGGCACAGGCCGGGGTCCGGTCGTCGGCGACGGCGACGTCGGTCAGCGGCGCGTCACCGGCGTTGGCCACGGTGATCGTGAAGGTCACCGGGTCGCCGGGGCGCGCGACGGCCGGGGCGGCGTCCTTCGTCAGCGTCAGCGCCGGGGTGATCACCGTGACGGTGGCCGACGCGGTGGCGGTCACCGGCTGGCCGCCGAGGTCGGTGCCGGTGGCGGTCGCGTGGGACGTCGTCGTGCGGGACGGGTTCGCCGTGCACGTGTACGTCTGCGTCGCGCCCGCGGCCAGGCCGCCGGGGAAGGTGCGCGAGCACGACGTGGTCGTGTCGTCGGTGACGGTGACCGGCGCCAGGGCGCTGTCGCCGGTGTTGTGCACGGTGACGGTCCAGGTGACGGGGTCGCCGGCGTGGATCACCGGCGGGTTCGCGGTCTTGGTGATCTCGACGGCGGGCGCGATCGTGGGCGCGGGCGTGTCGGCGGTGGCCGTGACCTGCTTGCCGAGCTCGTCGGTGGCCGTGGCGGTCGCGGTGGTGACGCCGTCGGCGATCGGGGCCTTCGCCGTGCACTCCCACGTCCGGCTCGCGCCGGGGGCGAGGGCGCCGGGCGGCGACTGGGCGCACGAGGGCATCTTCGGGTCGGTGACCCGAAGACCGCTGAGCGTGGTGTCGCCGCTGTTCACGGCTTTGACCGTGAACGTCGCGGTATCGCCGGCGCGGTAGGCGGGCCGGTCGGCGGTCGTCGTGAGGCCGAGCGCCGGGTGCAGGACGTCGACGTGGGCGGCGGCGACGCCGTCGAGGGAGTCGCCGAGCGCGCTCGTACCGGTTGCCTTCGCTTCGGCCGTGAAGTCGTCGGCCGGGGCGGGTGCGGTGCAGGTGTAGCTGACTGTCTGCCCCGGGGCGAGCGTGCCGAGCGGCTTCGCGCAGGACGGGACGGCGTCGGTCGTCACCTGCACGCCGGTCGCCGGGACCGCGCCCGGGTTGGTGACGGCGACGGCGAACGTGACCGGGTCGCCGGCGTGCGCCTTGGGCTGGGTCGCGCGCAGGGCGACCTGGAGTTCGGGCACCGGCACGGAAAACGCGAGGTTCTGCGCGAGGTAGGCGTCGCCGCTGGTGACGAAGCCGAGCTTCGCGCTGGTCGCGCCGGCGGGGACGCGGTCGACGTTGAACGCCTTCGCGTCGACGCTGAAGTTGTTCTTCGCGGCCGGGGCGGCCGTGTTGTCGGCGTTCGACACGAAGAAGTTGGAAGTGCCACCGGTCGCTGGCTCGGCGGCCGGAACGCCGTCGACGAGGAACTGGTCGCCGGAGGCACCCCAGTCGCCGTCGTACGCGGTGACGCCGAGATGCGCGTCGGCGGCCGCGGCGCGGAAGCCGGTGATCGTCGTCTCCGCGGGCGGGGCGCCGGCGGTCTGGTGGACGTGCCCGTCGTAGACGACGACCTTGCGCTTGCTCGGCGCGAAGTCCGCGTTGCGCTCGGGGTAGGCGTAGACGAGGGCGATCGACCACCCGCCGACGCAGTCGAAACCCTTGGCGGCCCAGACGTTCCCGACCGTCAGGTCGAGCGGCGCTCCGGTGGGGGCGCCCGCGAACCGGTCGGTCACGTCGGCGTGCGCCGAGTAGTAGTCCGCGTCTTCGGCGTACCCCGAGGGCGCGAGGTCGACGGGCTTCGCGCTGCCGACGGAAAGCCGGACGTTCTGCTTCGCGGGCGTACCGGGCGGGGACACGGCGCTCTTGCACGCCGTGCTGCCCGCCCAGTTCAGCCGGGCAAAGGCGATCTTCGCGCCCGGCGGGATGCTGACCGACGCACTGGCCGAGTCGAAGGTGCCCGGGTCGGCGTCGATGTCGGCCCACTGCAGGAAGAAGTCGTCGTTGGCGAGGGTGTCCTTGCGGTCAGCGGCGTTCGCGCAGGCCGCGGGCGTGGCGACCGGGCCGGACGTCGGCGCGTGGTCGGCGGCGACCGGGCAGCGGAGGACGCCGTTGCCCGCGTACAGGAAGTCGCCGTAGACGACGGCGTCGTAGCCCACCGCGAACGGCGGGGCGGCGGTCGCGCTCGCCGACGGCACCACGGCCGAGGCCAGGAAGACCAGTGCCAGCACCACAACCAGGCGAAGCGGTCTTTCGGGCAACGGCACTCCTCGCCACCTCCGGGGCCGAGACGACCTTGGGAGCCTGGCACGAGCGCGGGGTTTACGCCTTCGAACTCACTCGTTCGTGGATCCGGTGAGGTTCGCCGTCGACTCGTGGGTGAGGGTCGTCGCCGCCTCGACGAAACCGATGATCGTCCGGAGTTCGTCGTCGGTGTAGCGGTCGCAGAGCTCGTACATCCCCTTGACCAGGTGGTCCCACAGGTGCACACCGCTCGCGATGGCCTGCTCGTCCAGCGCGATCAGCACCCGGCGGCGGTCGTCGGGGTGCGGGCGGCGGTCGACGATGCCCTTGCGCTCCAGCCGGTCGACCATCGCCGTCACGGACGCGGGCGCGAGCCCGGACAGGCGCGCGAGGTCCTTCGGCGTCTGCGGCCCGAACCGCGCGAGGTAGTCCAGGACCTTGGTGTCGACCGCCGAGAGCCCGCGCGTCTCGGCGATCGCGGTGTGGAACATGACCGTCTCGGTCGACAACTCCCGCGACCTGAACAGGACTTTCTCGACCAGCTGCGCACGCTCGCTTGACACGGCCCTCAGCCTAGCGCACTCTTTAGTTCGACAGAACGAATTAGTTTCTAAGAGATTCGAGGGGACGAACGAGATGACCAAGGCGCTGATCATCGGGGGCGGCATCGCGGGCACGATCACGGCCATCGCCCTGCACGAGGCCGGGTACGAGCCGGTGCTGTTCGAGGCGTACGACCGCGGCGCGGAGGGTGTCGGCGCCTTCCTCACGCTGGCGGTGAACGGCCTGGACGCCCTGCTCCCGCTCGGCCTGAAGGACGTCGTCCGGCGCACGGGCTTCGACTCGCCGCGGATGTCGATCGCGCTCGGCGACGGCACCCGGCTGGCCGAATTCCCCCTGGGCGGCGCGCTCCCGGACGGCACCGTGAGCCAGACCGTCCTGCGCTCCGAGCTTTACGTCGCCCTGCGCGACGAGGCCGCGCGACGCGGCATCCACGCCGGGTACGGCAAGCGCCTGATCGGCGCGAGCCAGGCGGACACGCACGTCAGAGCCGACTTCTCGGACGGCTCGCACACCGACGGCGACCTCCTGATCGGCGCCGACGGCCTCCGCTCACGGGTCCGCACGATCATCGACCCGGACGCGCCGTCGCCGCGCTACGTCCCGCTGCTCAACACCGGCGGGTTCGCCGAAGGCCTGGCCCTGCCGGACGAGCCCGGGGTGCTGAACATGGTGTTCGGCAAGCGGGTGTTCTTCTGCCACGTCGTGAGCCCGGACGGCCGCGTCTGGTGGTTCGCGAACCCGGCCCGCAAGACCGAGCCGACCGCGTCCGAGCTGACCACGCTCGCCGGGGCGAAGCTGCGCGCCGAACTGCTGGACCTGGTGTCCCGCGACCGGACGCCGGCCACCGAGATCATCCGCGCCACGCGGGAGCTCTACCCGGCGTGGCCGACGTACGACTTCCCGTCGGTCCCGGTCTGGCACCGCGGCCGCATGGTGATCATCGGCGACGCGGCGCACGCGACGTCACCGGCGGCGGGCCAGGGCGCGTCGATGGCCATCGAAGACGCCGTCACGCTGGCCAAGTGCCTCCGCGACGTGCCGGAGGTTTCGCGAGCCCTCGCCACCTACGGGGGCCTGCGGCGCGAGCGCGTCGAAGCGGTCGTCGCGGCCGGCAAGCGCAACGGCGAGCAGAAGGTGATCGGCCCGGTCGGGCGCGTCGTCCGCGACTTCTTCATCAAGCGGGCGTTCTCGAAGCCGTTCGACGAGGACCCGAACGCCTTCATGTGGGAGCACCGCATCGATTGGAACGAGAAGATCGCGGCCTAGCGCCAGGTGTCGACGCGGTGGAAGTTCTTGTACGCCCGGCTCGGGGTCGGGCCGCGCTGCCCCTGGTAGCGGGACCCGGCTTCGGTGGAGCCGTACGGGTGCTCGGCCGCGCTCGACAGGCGGAAGATGCAGAGCTGGCCGATCTTCATGCCCGGCCAGAGCGTGATCGGCAGGTTGGCGACGTTCGACAGCTCGAGCGTGATGTGCCCGGAGAAGCCGGGGTCGATGAACCCGGCGGTCGAGTGCGTGAGCAGCCCGAGGCGCCCGAGCGAGGACTTGCCCTCGAGGCGGCCGGCCAGGTCGTCGGCCAGCGTGACGAGCTCGTAGGTCGACCCGAGGACGAACTCGCCCGGGTGCAGCACGAAGGGCTCGTCGCCCTCCTTCTCGACCAGCGACGTCAGCTCGTCCTGCTGCAGCTGCGGGTCGATGTGGGTGTACTTGCTGTTGTCGAAGACGCGGAAGAACCGGTCGAGCCGGACGTCGATGCTGGACGGCTGGACCATGCCGGCATCGAAGGGGTCGATGCCGAGCCGGCCGGCGTCGAGCTCTTTGCGGAGGTCACGGTCACTGAGCAGCACGCCCGGCAGCCTATCCGGTGCGCTCAGGCCACCCGCATGTGCTGCGCGTAGGACGTATCGGGCGCGAAGATCTTCTCGAGCCGCTTCACGTACCCACGGCGCCCCGCGCGCCCGATCCGCTCCTGCAGCGCCGTGGCCCCGGGGATGAACCGCCGCACGGTCTCGGCGGCGAAGTTGACCCCGGCCACCGCGACGATCGCGGCCTGCGCCACGGGATCGTTCGGCAGCTCGAGGAAGTCGGCATTGGTCTTCCCGAGCACGAGCCTGCTGATCGAGGAGTGCACGGCGACGGAAACGTGCGACAGGACCTTCCCGACGGCCCCGCGCCCCTCCCCGACGGCGGCGTTGGCCTCGACGAGCGCCTTGGCGAGCCGCTTGGAGTCGTCGTCCGGGATGAACTCGGTGGCGGCGAGCAGCCAGAGCAGGCGCCAAGCGTCTTCCTCGGACGTGGGCAGCAGCTCGTCGTCGACCCCCATGAGCCAGCCGATGTACCGCCAGAGGTGCAGGATGTCGCCGCGCTCGCGGGCGGAGTACCGGAGGCCGAGCAGCTGCGTGCCGAAGACGTAGACGAGCGAGAAGAGCAGCAGCGTCCCGGCGGTCTGCACCTGGTTGACGGGCCGGTCCCACGCCTCGTAGTCCCAGTCGTCCCGCCCGTTCATGGCGGCGCGCACGTGGGCGTGCACGAGCCGGATCCGCAGAGCGGAGGCGTACCCCTTCTCCCCGTGCTTGAGCGACCCGGGCGTGGTGACGTCGATCCACCAGGTGGCGGTCTCGACGAGCCGCCGCGTCGCCTTGTACTCGATTTCCCCGGTCCCGACCAGCGCTTTCGTCGCACGGGACGCGAGGTACCCGCCCATCAGCGACATGTCCCCGAGCGGGAAGAGCCCCAGCAACCCGGCCCGCGTGATGGCCCGCGCCCCGCGTTCGAGCCGCTCGTCGTCGACCCAGTACGGCTTGGCGTCGACCTGCTCGAAGAACTCCTTGAGCGGCCCGGGCACCACCGGATCACCCCGCAGCGCGTCCTCGAAGAGCCGCCTCCCCTGCCCCTTCGGCTGCCGCGCCATCCACGCGACGACGTCGTCGGCGAGCCGGTCCTGCACCTGCGCGAACTCCCGCAGCCGCGCCACCTGCCGCTCGTCCCCCCGGATGTCCCCGTCGATGAACAGCCGCGCCGCGAGCCGGAACCCACCCTGGCGGAACAGCTCGGGCTCCTCCATGCTCACCTCCGAGGTCGACAACAAGTGTTGTCACTTGACGCGCCGACGTCAAGGAGGGAGGGGTCTGGACAAGGGGATCACGCTGCCGTGTATGCTGGCGACGCACTGCGGATGTAGTTCAATGGTAGAACATCAGCTTCCCAAGCTGAATACGCGGGTTCGATTCCCGTCATCCGCTCTCAGAGAGAAAGCCCCAGGTCACAAGTTGTCTATTGTGACCTGGGGCTTTCTCTATGTTCGGCGTGCACTTCTCAGGACGTTGTTTGCCACTGAACACAGCTGAGAGCCGCGCGGTGCAAAGTCTGCGCTCGCGCGCGAAGGTGGCGCCGCAGAGCCGCTCGATGCCTGCCACGCGTCTTCGTCGCGTGGCAGTTGGGGCAAAGCGCAATCATGCGGGCAGGGTGATCAGGGCCACCGAGGGCCAAGTCATCGACGTGGTCAACCTCGAGAATCGCGGTGCCGGCCGGAGTGGTGTCTGCCGGCATGCCGGTGCATCGATCGTTCTCGCACCGGTTGGCAGCCCTGATGAGCACTGCGTCTCGAGCTCGCCTACTCCGACGATAGTTGTTCCGCGACGCCTTGGTTGCCGGTGATTGCGTCACGCCTGAAACGGGTTCGTCCCCAAAGCTTTCGACGTAGTCCCCGTAACTACGCGCCCGCACAGACGTGTCAGCGTCAGCAATGGCAGGTACCGGCGGAGGCGGCTGGTCAGTGATGGAACGATCGTTGAGGCGGTCAAGAACATGCGCTGGCCACGTCATGGAGTCCGGATCGGGAACTGCGACAACGAGGAAGGTGTACTCCAGCCGCTGCTCTTTGTTGTCGTCGAGCGCCCAAACCTGCGCTCGGTCCAGCACCGCAACCCACGTAACGAAGCTAAAACTGCCACCGGCGGGCCGATACCAGAACCGCACCGCTCGACGCTCCCGCCGAGCGGTATCGAGCATCTTGTTGCCGCGAACCAGCTTCTGGTGACCTTGCCGCCCATCGCCGCGGTATTCGAACGGCGCAATGGGGTCGGGTGGCTCGTCAGCGTACGGCCCCTCTTCATCAGAGAAGGCATTGACAGCGTCATCACCGGGGAACCGGAGAATGCCAGCGACGCCGTTGCCGCCGTAGGTATCGCGGATAGCAGTCCGGTTGGGATGTTCCTCGCCGACCTGCGGAGGACTGATTTGCGCTCGAGTGGCAACGGTAAAGCCAAGCCTTCTTAAGCGGCGGGCCGCACCATCGGCACCACCATTAAAGCTGTCAGCTTTCAGTGGGCCAAGTTCGGGGTGCTGGAGACCGTGAGCCACCCCGGCGATGGCCTTCGAGTCGTAGTGCTTTCCGTCAACTTGGAGTAGGTATTCTCGTGCCGGCTTGAACCCGTAGGTGCTTAGGAACTGCTCGGGCCCAAGCTCGTCGTACCTCCGGACTGCGCGCAACACCGCGTCACGATCGGTCAGGTCACCCAAGGTCATGGCCACCCCCGCGTCGCTCGTCACCTGATCGAGTGATCTTAGCGACCTGTGTCACGGTCGGAAACGAAGGACCCACGCGCGACCAGCAGCCGCTGCTCAGTGACACTCGTCGGTGACTGGCCGTGATAATTGGCCTGCCGGCGTGCGCCTCCACAAGTAAGAGCAGCTCCAAGCTGAATACGCGGGTTCGATTCCCGTCATCCGCTCTCACCGAAACCCCGGGTATTCCGCCCGGGGTTTTCGCTTTCCAGCCGGGCCCGCAATTCCGCCGCGTGCGCGTCCGGCAATCCCGTTTCCACCGCGCGCTCCAGCGCCTCGGAAGCCGACGGCGAACCCAAGCGGTGCAACAACTCCGCGCGCGAAGCGTGCCACCACGGGTAATCCGCCAAATCCGGCAATGCGTCCACCAAAGCCAGCGCCGCCGACGGCCCGTCGCGTTCCGCGACCGCGGCCGCGCGGTTCAGGCGGATCACCGGGGTGTCCTGGATCGACAACAGCACGTCGTACCAGGAAATCACCGCGTTCCAGTTCGTCGCCGCGTACGACGGCGCGAGGTCGTGGCAGGCCGCGATCGCCGCCTGGATCACGTACGGGTTCGGGACCGTCGGGGTCCGGCGCAGGCCCACGCCGACCAGCTCGACGCCCTCCTTGATCAGCTCGAAGTCCCACGTCGAACGGTCCTGGTCGGCCAGCAGCACCGGCGTCCCCGTCGCCGAAAACCGCGCCGGGCGGCGGGCGTCCTGCAGCAGCACCAGAGCCAGCAAGCCCAGCGCCGTCGGCTCGTCCGGCATCAGCGACGCCAGCAACCGGGCCAGCCGAACGGCTTCGTCGAGCAGGGAAACGCGGCCCGTGTAGCCCTCGTTGAAGATCAAGTACACCGTCGACGCCACGCCGGACAGGCGCAGCGGCAGCTCCGAAGCCGCGGGCACCCGGTACGGGATCCGCGCCTGCGCGATCTTCTGCTTCGCGCGCGTCAGGCGCTTCGCCATCGTCGCTTCGGGGACGAGCAGCCCGCGGGCCACCTCCGCGGTCGACAAACCGCCGAGGGTGCGAAGCGCCAAAGCCACCTGGGCGTCCAGCGACAGCGCCGGGTGGCAGCACGTGAACACCAGCCGCAGCAGGTCGTCGCGGACCGAATGCGGGTCGGGGTACGGGTCGATGGCCGGCATCGCGTCCGCTTCCTTCCCGAGGCGCTTCGCTTCGCGGCGGACGACGTCGACCGCGCGGCGGCGGGCCGCCACCAGGAGCCAGCCGCGGGGGTTGGCGGGGACGCCGTCGCGCGGCCACGTCTCCAGCGCGCGCACGACGGCGTCCTGGACCGCGTCTTCGGCCAGGTCGACGCTGCCGGTGACGCGGACCAGCGTGGCCAGTACCCGGGTGCCCTCGTCCCGGACCAGCCGCGCGACCGCGTCCCCGGCGCCGGTCACTTGCCGAAGTCGACGACCGGCCGGACCTCGATGGCGCCGTCCCAGGCGCCCGGGATCTGCGCCGCGACCTTGACGGCTTCGTCGAGGTCGGCGCATTCGAGCAGGTAGAAGCCGGTCAGGGCTTCCTTGGTCTCCGCGTAGGGGCCGTCGCTGGTGACGATGTCGCCACCCTTGCCGCCGCTGACGCGGACCGTCGTCGCGGTCGCCGTCGGGTACAGCGCCGCGCCGCCGCGGATCACGGCCTGCGCGGCGGTGCCGAACTCGTTGTAGTCCGCCAGCAGCGGGGCGAGCTCGGGGTTGGTCGGGTCGACGTCGGAGGCGTAGATGAACGCGGCGTACTGGGGCATGGCTGCTCCTCACAGGTCCTCAACCGGCGCCGATCGCCGGCTCTCACTGTAAGGACGAACGGCGCCGGCGTCGCCGGGACAACCGCGCCGGACTTTTTTTCTCAGCCCTCGACGAGCTCCCAGTCGCCGTCCGGGGTGGCGCGGTCGTAGACCTGGCCGGGTGCGGCCTTCAGCACCGTGCGGACGTCCGGGTACAGGTTCGCGACGTGCTCCAGCTCCAGGCCCTCGACCTCGAAGTCCTCCGCTTCCGGGACCTCGAAGCCGACGAACAGCCACGTGCCGTCCGGCTCGCGGACGACCTGGCGGACCGCGCGCAGCGGCTGCTGCGGACCCGTCGGGATCTCCGTCAAGCCGCTGCTGATCTGGGCTTCGTCGTCCGGCGAGCCTTCGAACTTCCACGCCGCGCGCCGCTGGGCCAGCAGCCGGATGTCCTCGTCTTCGTCGTCCGAACCCGTCACCGACGACAGCAGCCACGTGCGGCGCTCGGGGTCCCAGTCGGCGGCCATGCCCGTCGGCAGGCCGGCCAGCGCGCCCAGCTGCGGCAGCAGCTCGACGGCTTCGCGCAGCGACATCTTCCCGAAGCTTTCGCGGTTGACCACCACGTCGTCCGACAGCTCGGTGCCGTCGCTGATGAAGAAGTCGTCCTCGTCGTCCAGTACGACGAAACCCAGCGCGTCCGGGTCGTTGACCAGAGCCAGTGCGATGATCACCGGCGCTTCCGGGTCCTGGCGCAGCGGCCATGCGGTCGACATGCGCAACATCCCACCATCGGCGCGGTGCGGGCGGGGACCCGGGGTCACCCGATCGGCTAATTCATCGGTTGTTGATTTTTTCCCCGGGCGGGACCACCATGGGGGCATGGTGCTCTCCAAGCGAGTCGCCCGCTTCAACCGCGTCGCGACCAACCAGGTCCTCAAGCACATCGCCGGCTGGGCCCCCGGCTTCGCCATCGTCGTCCACAAGGGACGGAAGTCCGGCCGCGAGTTCCGCACGCCGATCAACGTCTTCCGCACGAAGGACGGCTTCGTCGTCGCGCTGACCTACGGGCCCGACGCCGACTGGGTGAAGAACGTGCTCGCCGCCGGGCGCTGCACGCTCGTCTTCCGGCGGAAAAAGGTGGCCGTGCACGGCGCCGAGCTCGTGCATGATGAGTCGCGGCAGGCCATGCCGGTGCCGATCCGGCAGGTGCTCGGCCTGCTGGACGTCCACGACTTCCTGCTGCTGAAGCGGGACTAGGGGGAGAAGTGCTCGAAGGCGAACTCGTCCGGCTGCGCGCGCTCGAGCCGGAGGACGCCGACCGGATCCACGGCTGGGTGCACGATCCCGAAGTCGGCCGGTGGATGGTCCACGACCACCCGCGCTCGCTCGCACAACTCCGCAAGAAGGCCGCAGAACGCCCGGTCAACACCTATGAGCTGGTGGTGCTCGGCATCGAGGCCGACGGCAAGCTGATCGGCATCGTCGACCTCCGGGACGCCGTGCCCGAGGTCGGCAACGCCGAGCTGGACATCTACATCGGCGACGCCGAGTACCGCAACGGCGGCGGCTACGGCACCGAGGCACTGCGCCTGATGTGCCGCTACGGCTTCAACTCCATGCGGCTGCACATGATCACGCTCTGGGTGGTCGCCGAGAACGAGCGCGCGCGGCACGTCTACCGCAAGGTCGGGTTCTCCGAGGACGGCCGCCATCGCGAGGCGTTCGTCGCGGCCGACGGCGCGCGCCACGACATGATCCTGATGAGCATGCTCAAGGGCGAGCTCAAGTGGTGAGCCGCCGGGGCGCCCGCAGCCGCCACGCCTCTTCGAGCAGCTCGCGCAGCTGATCGACGTCGACCTTTTCGAGATCCACGATGACCATGCCGTGGCCGTCGTAGTGCGGTGTCGTGAAGAAGGCCGCGTCGCCGGAATCCAGCAACGCGGCCTTCTCGTCGAGTCCGCACATCACGACCAAGCCGCCTTCGGCCTCGGTGCGCAGCCGCGCGAACCCCTTGCCCGCCACCTTCAGCGCGGGCGTGCGGTACCAGGTCGACGCCTCGACCTCGGGGAGTCCCGAGGCCAGGCGCACGACTTCTTCCCAGGTCGTCATGGGTCCATTGTCGACCCGGCGTCTTGGAAAAAGCGGACCTACGGCAGGCGGGTGATCCGGTCCGCCGCGGGCGGGGCCAGGTTCGGGTGGGCGCCGAGGTACGCGATGAGCGCGTCCAGGTCCACCGGTCCGCCGGCCAGGTTCGTGCCCTTGGTGAACTCGGTGAAGCCGTCCCCGCCGGCGGCGAGGAAGTTGTTCACCGACACGCGGAACGTCGCCGCCGGGTCGACCGGCGTGCCGTTGACCGTGATGTCCGAAACGCGCGAGCCGATCGGCGCGCCCGCCGAGTACGAGTAGTGCAGCGAGCTCGAGATCTGCAGGATCTTCGTGCCGCTCGCGGTCCACTGCTGTTCCAGCACGTTCTTGAGGTTCGCGCCGGTCAGCGTGATCGTCTGCATGATGTTCGAGAACGGCTGGACGGTGAACGCCTCGCCGTAGGTCACCACGCCGTCGCCCTCGCCGTTCGCGGACGACTTGTACGTCAGGTCGGCGCGGATGCCGCCCGGGTTGGTGATCGCGACGACCGCGTTGTTCGACGCCGTGCCCGCGAGCTGCGCGTCGGCGATGACGTCGCCGAGCGGCGACTCGCCGGCCGCGTTTCCCGCCGCGGGCAGGTCCGCGGTGATGGTGCCGACCTGCTTGTTCGCGATCGGGCCGGACTTCGCCTTGGCGTCGGCGACCAGCGCGGCCACGGCCGGGTCCGGCGTGACGGTCCGGGTGACGATCTCGTTGAACGCCTTGGTCTGCGAGCGCACGACGTCCCGCGTCTTCAGGCTGATCTTCAGGTCCACCACCGAAAGCAGCCTGCCGAACGACGAGCCCTGGATGACCGGGCGCGGCTGGCCCGCCGGGTCGTTGATCACGCAGTTGTACTGCTGGTGGCTGTGCCCGGTGAAGAACGCGTCGACCTTCGGGGTCACCGCGGCCGCGATCGCGGCGGCCGGGCCGGGGCGCAACTTGCAGTCGTTCGGGCCCTCGACCTCGGTGCCGTCGCCCTGGTGCATCAGCACGACCTGGGCCTTCACGCCGAAGTAGTCGAGCAGGTCCGCGGTGCGGTTGATCGCCTCGACCTCGTCGCCGAACTTGAGGCCCTTGATCGCCTCCGGCGTGACGACGGACGGCAGGTCCTTCAGCGTGGCGCCGATGACGCCGACCGGCACGCCACCCTCGAACTTGACGGTGAACGGCAACAGCGCGGGCAGGCCGTTGGTGAAGTACACATTGGACCCGAGGAACGGGAACTTCGCACCGTCGAAGGTCGGCTGGAACTGGCAGCCGTCCGTCGGGTGGCAGCCGCCGAACTGCATGCGCTGCAGTTCCTGGTAGCCCTCGTCGAACTCGTGGTTCCCGACGACGGACGCGTTCACGCCCAGCATGTTCAGGAAGTCGATGGTCGGCTCGTCGTGGAACAGCGCCGAGGTCAGCGGCGACGCGCCGATGTTGTCCCCGGCGGACACGACGAACGAGTTGCGCACCTGCGAGCGGAGCTGCTTCACGTGCGTGGCCAGGTAAGCGGCGCCGCCGGCGTCCACTGTGGTCCCGTCCGACTGCACGACCCGGCCGCTGGAGCCCGACGGCGGCTCGAGGTTGCCGTGCAGGTCGTTGAACCCGATGATCCGGACGTCGGTGGTGGGGTCCGGGCCCTGACCGGCGAACGCGGGTGCGGTGGTCACCGCCGTCGTCGCCAGTGCGGCCGCGGCGCAGACCGCGAGCCGGGTTGAAAGCCTCATGCGTGTGTTCCTCCGATTCGCGCCCAAGGTCCCCGAACGGGCGCACGGCGGAGGATTCTGCCTCGCGGACGAGTCAGCTACCAGGGTCAAAAGACGGACGTAAAGCGAATGTCACCTAACGGCTTCCGTCGAGTAGCACCCGCGCGACGAGCGCCGGGTCGTCGTTCATCGGCACGTGCCCGCAGCCGGGCAGCAGCTTGAACGTCCCTTCGGGAGCGACCTTCCGCAGGTCGGCGACGCGCGGGCGGGCGAGGATCCGGTCGTGCGCGGCCCACGCGATGGTCACCGGGACGCCGGTGACCGGGCCGGTGAAGCGGAAGTCCCCACGCGACTGCGCGGCGGTCGGCTCGAAGCCGGGCGCGGTCGCGAGCGCGTGGGCGTCCTCGACGACGGCGTCCGGGGTCAGCAGCGCCGGCTTCCCGACGATCATCCCGGTCAGCGCCGTGCGGCCGGCCGCGGTCGCGGCGATACGGCGCACGACGTGCGGCGGGGTGCGCTGGGCGAGCGCGCGGTGGGCCTTGAGCGCGGCGATCGCGTACATCTTCTGCGTGCGGTTCCACAGCCCGGCGGGCGACAACGCCGTGACGCTGCGGACGAGCCCGGCCTGGCCGAGCGCCAGCGACAGCAGCCCGCCGAGCGAGTTGCCCGCGACGTGCGGCCGGTCGAGCCCGAGATCGGTGAAGAGCTGCTTGAACAGCACCAGCGCGGGCTCGATGCCGTACCCGTTCGACGGCTCGGGCGACTCGCCGAAGCCCGGGAGGTCGACGGCGATGACGTCGCGATGCGGCGTGAGCAGCGGCACCACCGGCGCCCAGGCCTGGCGGCGGTGGCCGATGCCGTGGATCAGCACCAGCGGTTCGCCGGTGCCCACGCGGTCGTAGACGACGTCGTCCATTACCCGAGGGTAAGTTGCTGCCCGCGGAAAAGCTACAACCGCCGGTAACAGTTACTCTGCGTCCGGGTGAATCCGCGTCCCGGTGTCGGCCGACCGCTGGACGGCGTCGAGCACCCGGTGCACCCGCAGGGCGTGCGAGAAGTCCGGCAGGTCGCCCTTCAGGTGCCGCGCGTAGGCGTGCGCGACGTTGTACGACGGCTCGGCGCTGCGCCCGGCCAGCTGCGGGAGCTCGTAGCGCGCGGGCACGGTCAGCTTCTCCAGCGTGCCGGTGCGGCTGCCCCGCAGCGTCAGCTTCGCGATCCAGAACAGCGGGTCGGCGGCCTCGACGACCAGCGTGCCCTCGGTGCCGTTGACCTCCCAGTGGAAGTCCGTGGCGGGCGACGTCCCGCCGCGCAGGTGCACCGCCGCGACCGCGCCGCCGGCCAGCACCCCGGTGACGGCGATCTGGTCCGGCGCGGTCATCGCGACCGAGTCGCCGGTGACCTCGTCGCGCACCCGCGGCCGGACGGTCGCCATCGTCGCCGACAGCTCGGTGAACCCGCCGAGCACCATGTCGAGGGCGTCGACGGTGTGCGCGAACGGGATGGTCAGCATCGTGGCGCCGCCCTCGGGGTGCAGCTGGTAGCTCCGCCCGGCGCGCACGCTCGGCCCCCAGTTGCCGCCCGAGCCGATCAGCGACGTCGAAAGCACGCGGCCGACGTAACCGTCCTTGATGAGGTCGCGCAGGTAGCGCAACGCCGGCGCGGACCGTCCTTGCAGGCCGACCGCGGTCTGCCCGGTCTTCGCGGCTTCGGCGAGCGCCCGCGTTTCGGCCAGGCTGGCGCCCAGCGGCCACTCGCTCAGCACCTGCTTGCCCGCGGCGAGCGCGGGCTCGATCAGCGTCCGGTGCTCGGACACCTTCACCGCGACGACGACCAGGTCGACCTCCGGGTGCCGGGCCAGCTCCCCGGCGTCGCCGAAGGTCAGCGGCACGCCGTACTTCTCTCCGGCCACCCGCGCCGACTCGGCGCTGCTCCCGCTCAGCGCGCGGAGCTCGTAGCCCTCCACCGCGGCCAGCGCGGGCACGTGCGCGGTCGCGGCCCAGCCGCCGTTCGCGCTGAGCCCGACGATGCCGACCCGGACCGGTGCCATGAGCGTTCCTTTCGTTGCCTGCACAACACTCCGACGTGCGAAGCGTCGTAGTCATTCCCGGTCCGGCGCAAGCCGCATCCGGTTATCGCTGAATGACTTCGGCCACGCCCAGCCCCTGACCGATCGGCCCGTGGCGAGGTCGGCCAAGTGGCCGATGGCCGCCCGGACCGTCCGGCTCATCGACCGAAGCGGCACCCGGGTCAAGATCCATAACGTCGGTGGCATGACGAACGCACAGGTCACGGCCCTGCAGTACGGGTTCATCGGCTTCCTCGCGCTGTGGACCGTCGTCCTGGTGCCGCAGCTGCTCACCCAGCTCGCCCGCTACGGCGGCCTGCGCCCGCGCGGCATCGCCACCACCGCGGCGGTGCTGTTCTACGCGTGCATGACGCTGGCGGTCGTCTTCCTCCCGCTGCCCGGGCCCGGCACCCGCCGGCTGACGCAGACGGTGCAGCTGCACCCGTTCCAGTGGATCACCGACATCCACAGCGAGCTGCTCAAGCACGGGGAGCCGCTGACGCAGTGGTTCGCGACGCAGACGTTCCAGCAGGCGTGCCTGAACGTGCTGCTGTTCGTCCCGCTGGGGGTGTTCGCCCGGATCCTGTGGCGCCGCGGCCTGATCGGCACCACCCTGATCGGCTTCACGGCGTCGTTGCTCATCGAGATCACGCAGGTCACGGCGAACTTCGGCACCGCGCCGTTCGTTTATCGCATCTTCGACGTCGACGACCTCATGAACAACGCGCTCGGCGCCGGCGTCGGCTGGGTCTTCGGAGCGCTCCTGCTCACGCTGCTGCGCGGCAGCCGTTCACCGATCGGCGTGCAGCCGGCTCGGCGCGAGCGGATCCACCTCGCCCAGACGCGCTAACCGCGCCTTCCGCTGGAGCGCGGCCCGCTTGGCGGCCCGCCTGTCCTCGAGAACGACGACGAGCGCGGCGACGGCCAGCACGAGCGCGACGAGCCCGAGGATGAGCGGAAGCTGCACGAAATCCTCCTCGGTACGACGCTGTGCGGGAGATCACACAGGGTACGCAGGTCCGTGCGTGCTCCGCTACCCCCGGCGACCACGGCGAGCGGCGAACCAGGCCCGGTCACCGGTCAGCCAGCCGTCGAAGATCAGATCGGTCGAGGTCAGCGCCTTTTCGAGGGCGAACCGGCGGCAGGTGAACTCTTGCCGCCAGTGCTTTCCTCGCGCCGAATACCGGGCTGTCGCCGAGAGCAGGTCTCCGTCGCGGACGACGTCGGCCAGCTCGACCGCCACTTCGCCGATCAGGCCGCCCTGGCCGGACGCGACGGTGTCGAACCACTCCGGCGGATGCCATTCGACGATCAGCCGGCCGGCCGGGGCGAGGTGGCGGCGGGCCGCGAGGAGCATCGCTTGCCGGTCGGCGTCCTGTGCGGTGTTGATCAGGTGGCTGCCGAGCAGCACGGCGTCGAAGGTCCGGCCGAGGTCGAGGTCGGCGATTCGCGCGCACACCGTTTCTGTTCGGACGTGGGCCAGCATCGCGGGCGAGTCGTCGACTGCGACGACCTCGTGGCCCAGGTCGAGGAGCGGGTGGGTGACGCGGCCTGGGCCGCTGCCCAGCTCGAGGATCGATGCGCGGGGCGGGATCGCCGCGTGCACGATCTCGGGTTCGCCGCTCGGCGGCAGGAGCAGGTAAACCTCGACCGAGCAGCCGTCCGCGGTGACGTCCATGTCCCGAGCGTGCCCGAAACCAGGTGGACGAGCAGCCGACCGTCCCGGTCCGGACGTCATGAACGACCCGTTCATCGCGTCTGGCGACAGGGCTCCGGCAAAGTCGGGCAGCACGGCCGATCCGCCGATCCACGATGTCATGAAAGGGTCATTCACCTCACCAGACGACATGAATGACCCTTTCATGGCATCCCCGCGACGCTGGGCAGACCACGCGGCCAGCCTGCGGCCGGTCACCCGCTCGCCGGCGCGCGACTTTGCCGGGCCCCTGACGTCTGGCGAGGTGAGCGACCCATTCCTGACATACCGGCCGCTCCCGCCCAAGCAGCCCCCGCCCTCCCTGGGGGGCGTCCCTCGTCCAGCGTATCGAGCGCCCCCGACAAAACCGCCCGATCGGCGGCCCGCAGACCGATCTGTCCACAACCCCCGCGCGTTGTGGACAGACCTGCCACACCCGAGCGAGCGTGCCCGAAACTGGACCTGTGAGCACCCGACCCACCAAGGACCAACTCGCCGCCGCCCACGGCACGACCATCCCCGACGTCATCGCCCCCGACCTCGACGTCCTCTTCTGCGGCATCAACCCCGGCCTCTACTCCGGCGTGCTCAAGCAGCACTTCGCCCGCCCGGGCAACCGCTTCTGGCCCGCCCTCCACGCCGGCGGCTTCACCCCGCGCGTCTACCTGCCCAGCGAGCAGGAGCAGCTCCTAGACCTCCGCCTAGGCATCACGAACGTCGTCGCGAGGACCACCGCCCGCGCCGACGAACTCACCGACGACGAGCTGCGCGAAGGGGGCAAGATCCTCGTCGCGAAAGTGCTCGAGTACCAGCCCGAGTGGCTCGCCGTCGTCGGGATCACGGCGTACCGGACCGCGTTCGGCTTCCCGAAGGCGCGCGTGGGGCCGCAGGATCAGCCCATCGGCGACACCCACGTGTGGGTGCTGCCCAACCCGAGCGGGCTCAACGCGCACTGGACGCCGGCCGGGCTCGGCGAGGAGTTCGGACGGCTGCGGGCCGCATCCCGCGATCGTCGAAATCGTTGAACAAGCTGCGGGCCACCCTCAGTAGCAACGACACCCCCATCAGGACCTCACCGCCCCCAGCGCACGATCGCATCCGCACCGTTTTCTACCGAGAGTTTGCTGTGACCGGACGGTTGGGCCATGAGGGGGAATTGGCGTCATGAGCTGCGCAATCGCGACTCGTACCAAGCAGGAGGAGTCACTTTTGGCCGGTCCCGGCAGGGGGGACCGGGCGACGCCGGGGAGGCGTCCCAGGAGCGACGGCGCAGGAGACGGAGGCCCACGATGCACGGCATCGAGCCCACCCGCAGGCCCACGGGGCCGATCGGACCCGGCGGGCGCAGTCTCGGCGTGGCGGTCGTCGATCCCGTCCCGATCTACCGGGACGGCCTCGCCGCGCTCGTCCACCGCAGCCAGGGGCTGCACTGGGCGGGACAGGCGGCCAGCCACCACGCCGCGTTGCAGCTGTGCGAGCAGGTCAAGCCGGACGTCGTCGTGCTCGATTCGGCGCTCGACCCGAACTGCCACCTGACCAAGCTGCTCAACGCCGGTGACCCGGCACTGATCCTGGTCACGCTCATCCGTGACACGAATCGCACCCAGCAGTACCTGGCGGCCGCGATCGCCGCGGGCGCGCACGCGATCGTGCCGCGGTCGATCGATTCACGGCGGCTCGCCGAAGCGATCCGGCGGGCCCACACCGAACGCCGGTACATCGACCCGGCGCTGGCCGCGCTGACCGCCCGGCCGAAGCGGTCGACCGTGCCGAAGGGCGACCTCGCCCACGACAGCCCGCCCGCCGGGCGCGGCCCGATGCCGCTGTCCAGGCGCGAATACCAGGTGCTCCAGCTCGTCGCCGAAGGTCTCGAAAACTCGGCGATCGCGAAGCTGCTGTTCCTCTCCGTGGAGACGGTCCGGACGCACGTGAAGAGCATCCTGCGCAAGCTTTCCGCGCGGGACCGGACACACGCGGTCACCATCGCCTTCCGCGGCGGCATCCTCGTCGCCCGGACCGAGGACGGCCACGTGCCGGTGACGGCCGACACAGCGGCGATCCAGAGCCACCGCTGAGGCCCTTCCCCAGCGAGAACGCCACTTCTGCGTGGATTTCCACTACTCGGTAGTGCGGATCTGCTTGCTCCAGTTACCCGCAGGTAATATCCTGAAGTTACCGGCGAGTAAGGCGAGTATGTGCCCGGCCGGGGAGCCGAACACATTGGAGTGACGACATGGGCCACTACAAGAGCAACGTCCGAGACCTGGAGTTCAACCTTTTCGAGGTACTCGGCGTGCAGGAGCGCCTGGGCAAGGGCGTGCTCGCCGAGTCCGACGAAGAGACCGCGCGCGGGGTGCTGGCCGAGCTGAACAAGCTCGCCACCGGCCCGCTCGCCGAGTCGTTCGCCGACGCGGACCGCAACCCGCCGGTGTACGACCCGAAGACGTTCAGCGTGAAGATCCCGGAGTCGTTCAAGAAGAGCTACCAGCAGCTCATCGAGGGCGAGTGGTGGCGCCTCGGCTTGACCAACGACCTCGGCGGCTTCGGCCTGCCCCCGACCGTGCAGTGGGCCGCCTCCGAGCTGATCCTCGGCGCGAACGCCCCGCTGTTCATGTACATGGCGGGCCCGAACTTCGCGATGATCGTCGACAAGAACGGCACCGAAGAGCAGAAGCACTGGGCGCAGCTGATGATCGACCGCGCCTGGGGCGCGACGATGGTGCTGACCGAGCCGGACGCCGGCTCCGACGTCGGCGCGGGCCGCACCAAGGCCACCAAGCAGGAGGACGGCTCCTGGCACATCGACGGCGTGAAGCGGTTCATCACCTCCGCCGAGCACGACATGAGCGAAAACATCATGCACCTCGTGCTGGCCCGCCCCGAGGGCCCCGGCATCGAGACCAAGCCGGGCACCAAGGGCCTGTCGCTGTTCCTCGTGCCGAAGTTCCACTTCGACTCCAAGACCGGCGAGCTGGGCGAGCGCAACGGCGCCTACGTCACGAACGTCGAGCACAAGATGGGCATCAAGGCCTCGACGACGTGCGAGCTGACCTTCGGCCAGCACGGCACCCCGGCCAAGGGCTGGCTGCTCGGCGAGGTCCACGACGGCATCGCGCAGATGTTCCAGGTCATCGAGTACGCCCGGATGATGGTCGGCACCAAGGCCATCGCGACGCTGTCGACCGGTTACCTCAACGCGCTCGAGTACGCCAAGGAGCGCGTCCAGGGCGCCGACCTGCCGAACATGCTGAACAAGACCGCGCCGCGCGTCACCATCACGCACCACCCGGACGTCCGCCGCTCGCTGATGCTGCAGAAGGCGTACGCCGAGGGCCTGCGCGCGGTGTACCTGTACACGGCGTCGTTCCAGGACCAGCTGTGGACCGGCGAGGGTGACCAGAAGGTCGCGCACGGCGTGAACGACCTGCTGCTGCCGATCGTCAAGGGCGTCGGCTCCGAGCGCGCCACCGAGCAGCTCGTGCAGTCGCTGCAGACCCTGGGCGGGTCCGGCTTCCTGCAGGACTACCCGATCGAGCAGTACATCCGCGACGCCAAGATCGACTCGCTGTACGAGGGCACCACGGCGATCCAGTCGCTGGACTTCTTCTTCCGCAAGATCGTCCGCGACAAGGGCGCGTCCCTGGCCTTCGTCGCCGGCGAGATCACGAAGTTCATCGAGTCCGAGGCGGGCAACGGCCGGCTCAAGAACGAGCGCGGGCTGCTCAAGCAGGCCCTCGAGGACACCCAGGGCATGCTGGGCTCGCTGATCGGCTACCTGACGTCGTCGCAGGAAGACCCGCAGAACATCAACAAGGTCGGCCAGCACACGGTCCGCCTGCTGATGTCGGTCGGCGACCTGCTCATCGGCTGGCAGCTGCTCAAGCACGCCGAGGTCGCCATCGGCAAGCTCGACGCGGGCGCGTCCGCCAAGGACGTCCCGTTCTACGAGGGCAAGATCGCCGTGGCGTCGTTCTTCGCGAAGCAGGTGCTGCCGGAGCTGACCGCCCGCCGCGCCATCGTCGACGCCGCCGACAACGCGCTGATGGAGCTGGACGAAGCCGCGTTCTGATAGTCACGAAAAGGGCTCTCCTCGCCTGAGGAGGGCCTTTTTCGCGTTTCAGGCCCGAGTGGGGCGGGCACTCCGCTCACCGAGTCCGACGGACGCCGGGTCCGCGGATCCCTGAGAGGAGAAAGTGATGACTGTCGCCGGCATCGTCAGCGCACTCGTCGTCGGGCTGATCATCGGTGTGCTGGGTCGTCTCGTCGCTCCCGGCAAGCAGAGCATCCCGATCTGGCTGACCATCGTGATCGGTATCGTCGCCGCCTTCATCGGCACGGCCATCGCGCGCGGTCTCGGCTACGCCGACACCAACGGCATCGACTGGCTGGAGATCCTGACCCAGGTCGTCCTCGCCGCCATCGGCGTGAGCATCGCCGCCGGCGCGTACGGCCGCCGAGGCGTCACCAGGTAACCCCGTCCCAGGCCGATCCGGCCCGGTTCGCCGTCGGGGGCGAACCGGGCCGGATCCTTTTCTCACCCATCGGGGGGTCTCCGGGGGCGAGGCAACGGGATCGGTGCGACGGTAGCTCTCATCGCCTACCCGAGGAGGCAACCGTGCTCGGCGGACTTTGGGGCATCATCTCGACGATCATCGTGGGCCTGATCCTGGGCGTGCTCGGCCGCTTGTTCGCGCCGGGCGACCAGAAGATCCCGATCTGGCTGACGATCGTCGTCGGCATCGTGGCCGCGTTCATCGGCAACTGGCTCGCCGGCGTGTTCGGCGTCCGCGACACCGCCGGCATCGACTGGATCCGGCACATCTTCCAGATCGTCGCGGCCGTCGTCGGCGTCATCGCGGCCTCGGCGATCTACGCGAAGATCAAGGGCGGCAACCGCACTACCGCCTGACGGCCAGGCCTGCGCCGACGAGCAGCAGCGCGGCGGCGCAGGCCATCGCCGTGGTGAGCGCGGACGCGGACGACGTCACGGCCAGGGTCAGGAACAGGCTGCCGAACGTGGCCACG
The DNA here is from genome assembly GCF_010550475.1 of Amycolatopsis sp. SID8362. Lineage (NCBI taxonomy): Bacteria > Bacillati > Actinomycetota > Actinomycetes > Pseudonocardiales > Pseudonocardiaceae > Amycolatopsis > Amycolatopsis sp. SID8362. Next base: position 47,168 of record NZ_JAAGNB010000624.1, on the reverse strand, counting down.
CCGACGACCTGACCCAGCTGCAGCGTCGTGGTCAGCAGACCGCTGACGTCGGCCGCGCGCTCGAGCGGGACGTGCGTCAGCGCGTTCGCCATCAGCGAGCCGAACGCGGGTCCCATCGACAGCCCGAACAGCAGCAGGGCGACGAAGAACAGCGTCCCGCCGTCCCGGCCGAGCCCGAGCAGCGCGTAGGCGACCGCGGATCCCACGTAGCCGCACGGCGTCAACCAGGCGTGCACCCGCCGCGGCAGCCGGTTCCAGAAGAACCCGCAGAGGCCGAAGACGACGCCGCCGGGTGCCATCGCCAGGCCGGCGGCCATCGCCGTCTTGCCGAGGCCCGACTGCAGGTGCAGGGACACGCAGAAGAGGAACCCGCCGTAGGACGCGACGCCCGCCGCAAGCGTGGCCAGACCCGGTGCGACACCACGGATCTTGAGCACGGTCAGGTCGACGAGCGGGTCGCGCACGCGCCGTTCCACGACCACGAACAGCACGGCCAGCAGGAGGCCCACGGCGATCGAGCCGTACGTCCAGGCGGGCCAGCCGGTTTCGTGCCCGAGCACCAGCGGCAGCACCACGAGAACCACCGCGGGCACGGCGATCGCGAGCCCGGCGAGGTCGAGCCGGCGGCCCGCCTTCGCGCCGCCGGCGGGCACCACCTTGACCGCGAGCACGGCCACGAGCACGCCGATCGGCACGTTCACCAGGAAGATCGGCCGCCAGCCCGCGCCGAACAGGTCCGCGCCGACGAGCACCCCGCCGAGCACCTGACCGGCCACGAAGGCGACCGAGATGACCGCGGTGTACGCGCTGAGCGCCTTGGCCCGCGCGGCCCCGGTGAACCGCGCCTGGATGAGGCTGATGACCTGCGGCATCATCAGCGCGGCGCCCGCGCCCTGTGCGATCCGGGCGACGATGAGGACCGTTTCGCCCGGTGCCAGGCCGCAGAGCGCGGAGCAGACGGTGAAGGCGATCGTGCCGATGACGAACAGCTTGCGCCGCCCGTACAGCTCGCCGAGGCGGGCGCCGGTGATCAGCAGCATCGCGTAGCCCACGGTGTAGCCGGAAACGACGAGCTGCAGCGCGGCGCCGGACGCGCCGAGGTCGGTGCGGATGTCGGCCATGGCGACGTTCACGACCGTGACGTCGAGCAGCGCCATGAACTGGCCGAGCAGCAGGACGGCCAGCATGAACCACGGCCGCCGGTCCGGCCGGGCTTCCCGGTCCGAGGCCGGGGCAGAGGTGGTCAGAGTCATGGCTCCGAGCCTGCTTTTCGCGGCCTGAGCGGGGAGAGAGCCTGCTGATGCTGGTGCTGTGAGTACCCGGCTCGCGGCCGAGTCGTCCAAAACTGTCGTACCCCTCGGGCACCATGTCCCGCATGACCCAGACGCAGGTCCACGCGAACCGCCGGGAGGAACTCGGCCAGTTCCTCAAGGCGTGCCGGGCGCGGATCGGCCCGGCGGAGGTCGGCCTCGCACCCGGCCCGCGCCGTCGGCTCAGCGGGTTGCGCCGCGAGGAGGTGGCGCTGCTCGCCGGTGTCGGCGTCACCTGGTACACGTGGCTCGAACAGGGGCGGCCGATCAACGCGAGTTCGCAGGTGCTCGACGCGGTGGCGCGCACGCTGCGGCTCGACCACCCCGAGCGGGAACACCTGTACCGGCTCGCGGAGCTGACGCCGTCCCGGCTCCCGTCGCCGGCCGAGGTGGTGCCGGACGCGGTGCGCGAGGTGCTGCGCGCGCTGGATCCGCTGCCCGCCACGATCGTCAACGGCCGGTTCGACGTGCTGGAGTCGAACGCGGCGCACGAGGAGATGTTCTTTGAGTGGCACAGCATGCCGTGCCTGCACAAGAACTTGCTGTGGTGCTGCGTGACCGAGCCGAACGCGCGACGGCTCCTGCTGAACTACGACGAGGAGGTGCCGCACATGGTCGCGCGGATGCGCGCCGAGTACGGCAGGCACGTCGGCGACCCGATCTGGGAAGAGGACATCCGCCGGCTGTCGGCGCTGAGCCCGGAGTTCGTCGAGCTGTGGGCGCGGCACGAGGTGGCCGAACCGCGGGCGCGGCTGCGGCGGATGGACCACCCGCGGGCCGGGCGGTTGAACCTCCGGCTCACCGAGCTGGCCGTGTCCGAGGCGCCGGGGCTGCGGATCCAGGTGTCCACTCCGGACGACGCGGCGACGTGGGCGCTGCTGCCCTCGACGAGGCTGTCGTCGTGACGGCCCTCGACCTGAACGACCGCGGGCTGACGTCGGTGCCCGTGCTGCCACCCGGCCTGACCCGCCTCGACCTGTACAAGAACGCGCTCACGGAGGTGCCCGCGTCGCTCTGGTCGCAGACCGGGCTCCGCGTGCTGAACCTGGCGGCGAACCGGATTTCCACGCTGCCGCCGGGGATTTCGGCGCTCGAGTCGGTGCACACGCTCGACCTGGCGCACAACTTGTTCGACGCGCTGCCGGACGAGCTGGGTGACCTGGCGGGGCTCACCGAGTATCTGTACATCAGCGACAACCGGCTCACGGAGTTCCCGGCGGCGTGGTGCCGGCTGGGCCGGTTGCGGTACCTGGGCTGCACGGACAACCGGCTCACGGCACTGCCCGCCGATCTCTCGGGGTTCGCGTCCCTGCGCGAACTCCGGCTGTACCGCAACGAGCTGACCGCGTTGCCGGAGTCGATCGGCAGCCTCGGGGCGTTGCGGGAGCTGCACCTGCGGGGCAACCGGCTAACCGCGTTGCCGTCGTCGATCGGTTCGCTGAGCGAGCTGCGTCAGCTCGACCTCCGGGAGAACGAGCTGGTCTCGCTGCCGGCGTCGATCGCCCAGCTGTCCAAATTGGACAAACTGGATCTGCGCTGGAACAAGCACTTCCGGGAGCCGGCCTGGTTGCGCGACTTCGAGGAGGCGGGGTGCATGGTCCTTCGCTGACAACTCAACAGAGAACGGTCGGGCGCGGACCGTAGGTCGCCGTGTGCGACGTCCGGCGGACTTCGGCTCCGCTGGCGGCGTCGTAGAGCACGCGCGTGTCGGTGACGCTGAAGCCGGGTGAGCCGATCGACGGTACGCAAGGCTCGGTGCCCCCGAATTGCACCGGAGGGGGAGCACCCGGGGTTTGCGCGCCGGTCTGGCCTTCGACGCGGTAGTGCCGGGTGCCCCAGATCCGGACGGTCACCGAGTCGCCGGAAACGACGGCCTGGATGGCGATCCCGGTGGGCGCGTCGTTGGTCAGCTTGAGCTCGACGGGGCTGCCGTCGGCGTTGACGGCCTTGGCGTCGCGGCCGGCGGGGTAGCGGTCGAGGTACTGGTCGTGCTCGAGGTGACCGCCGTCGGTCAGGCCGGCGAGGTAGCCCGCGTTGTACAAAGTGGACGCCAGCTGCGAGACGCCACCACCGACGACGGTGGCGCCGGTGCCGTCCTCGCCGACGGGCGCGGGCACGTAGCCGTTGTCCGCGGTGCGCGGGCCGGAGCGGCCGCCGAGGCTGAACGTCTCGCCGGGCTTGACGATGGCGCCGGACACGCGATCGGCGAGCGTCCGGTTGTTCGTCGCGGCCGGCCCGGCAAGGCCACCGGTGGTGAACTCGCCGATGACCTCCTTGATGCCGAGCGCACTGGCGGCGTCGGTGGTCACGCCGGGCTTCGACGCGCTGTAGACGACGGGGAGATCGCGCCCGTCGGTCTTCTTCAGCACGTCGATGAGCGGCAGGAAGGTCTTCTCCCAGTTGACCTTCCGGGCGTCCTCGGAGGGCTCGACGGCCGGTTGGTCGCCGGTGAAGACGATCCGCGCGTCCTTGCCGTCGGTCTCGGTGCTCGCGAGGGGCTCCTTGAGAGCGCCCTGCAGCTTGCCCTGGTCGATGCGCACCTCGACGGCCCCGCCCTCGACGGCGGCGAACTGAAACGACGCGGCGATGGCGTCGGGCTTGAGCGGCACGTCCTTGCCTTGCCCGTGCACGACAACGGGCTTCGCGACGGCGGGCACGACGATCTGCTGGTAGGCCGCCTGCACCCCGGCCGCGGTCGCCTTGACCGGCGTGATCGCCATGGCCAGCCGGACCCCACCGGGGTCGAGCCAGTGCTCGGTGACGGCGTGCACGGCACCGGCCAGGTCGAGGAGCTGCTGCCCCTGCCGCGGCAGGACGGGGTACGGGTCGACACCGCCGTCGCTGCCCGGAACCGGCCGGAACCCGACCGCCCCTTCGGTGGCCGGGTGGTCGAGCCTGCCCTGGGCGAGCTGCCGCACGGCCTCGGTGATCTGCCGTTCATCGGTGCGCGTGGCGACCCCGACCTCGCGACTGCTGAAGAACGACATGATCCGCGTGATCGGACTGAGCGGCTGGTGCCCGGCGAGCCCGAGGGTGTTCGGCCAGTCGAGCCCGAGCCCCGACCGCGACGGCACGAGCTCGGCTTGCACATCGCCCCCGTGCACGACAACGGGCCGGATCAGCCGAGGCTCGAGTTCCCGACGCAGCTTGGCTTCGGCATCAGCATGGCTGAGCCCCCCGACTTCGATCCCGGCGACGGTCACCCCGCGCGGAACGTCCCCGGCGCTGACAATCAGGTCGATCGCGTAGAGGATGACGAACAACCCGAGCGCGAGCCCGATGGCCATCATGGTCCGCGCAACCCCCTTGCGCAGCTTCCGCGCGGGCGTCTCGGGCGGGGGCGGGAGGACGGGGGTTTCGAGCAGTTCGCCGAGGAGGTCATCCGCGAAGAGATCGGCGGTGCCCCCGGCAGGCTCAGCCACCTCCGGCACCGTCGCGGCCGCGACCGGCTCGGACTCCTGCGCGACCTCGGTGGCCAGCTCGGCGGGCTCAGCCTCAGCCGAAGGCTCGGCCAGCCCGGCTCCCTGCACAGCCTCGGCAACCGGCACTAGCTCGGTGGCCTCAGCTGGCTCGGACGCCTGCGCGGTTTCCGCGACCGGCGCCACGTCGGTAACCGGCTCAGCGCACTCGACCTCAGCCCCAGGCTCGGCCAGCCCGAGCCCCTGCGCAGCCGCGGCAACCGGCATCAACTTGGCGGCCTCGGCCGGCTCGGACGCCTGCGCGGTTTCCGCGACCGGCGCCACGTCGGTGACCGGCTCAGCGCGCGCGGTCTCAGCCGCAGGCTCGACCAACTCAGGTCCCTGCGCAGACTCGGCAACCGGCGCCACCTCCGTGGGCGGCTCGCCGGCCTCGGCCGACTCGGGCCCCTGCGCGGCGTTCGCGACCGGCGCCAGGTCGGCGGCAGGCTCGGCGGGCGGCTCGAATTCGGTCCCCACTGCAGGCTCGGCAGGCTCGGCAGGCTCGGCAGGCTCGGCAGGCGGCGTCGCACCCTCGGGGTCGAGCGTTTCCGCGCGCTCGGTCACCTCTTCGTCTGCCACGCCCTCGCCCTCCGCGGGACCCGACTCGCCTGCAGTCCGCCTACAGGTAGAGCCCCGTGCCGTGCTCGGTTCGCTCGGTGGCGACCGCGTGGATGTCGCGTTCGCGCATCACCAGGTGCCCCTCGCCCTGGATTTCGACCTCGAGCTGGTCTTCCGGGTTGAAGAGCACGCGGTCGCCGGTCTTGACGTTGCGCACGCTGTTGCCCACGCCCAGTACGTCGCCCCAGGCGAGCCGGCGGGCGACCTGCGCCGTGGCGGGGATCACGATGCCGCCGCTGCTGCGGCGCTCGCCTTCCTCGGGCGACAGCCGTACGAGGACGCGGTCGTGCAGCATCTGGATCTCGAGTTTCGCCCCGTCAGACACGGCCTGCATGTTACCCGTCGGTGCGCGGAGCACCGGCCATGACCAGGCTGAGCTCGCTCGCCCCGCCCTTCTCCAGCCGGATCGGGACGCCCCAGTCCTGCCTCGTGATCCGGCACGCCGGGTGCTCGCCGCCGTCGTCGCAGCTCGCGGCCTGGGCCACGACCTGCAGGACGCCCTCGGTGACGCCGTCGGCCAGGCGGATCTTGCGGGTCAGGTCCGTGCCGGTGCCGACGCCGTCGGCCAGCAGCTCCGGCGGGGACGCGCTGATCTCCAGGCGCGTCGACGGGCCGAAGCGGTCGTCCAGCTTCTCGCCGGGCGGTGCCGTGAACACCACCGAAAAGTCGATCTCGCCCGGCGCGAGCACCGTCGGCGGGCGGCGCACGGCGTGCGCGTCGCCCGCCACGACCGTCGGCTCGCTCGCCGGCAGCGGGCCGACGCGGTTGCCCGCGGACTCGACGACCAGCAGGTCGCCCTCGTGCGCCACCAGGCCCTGCGGCTCGGCGAGGCCGGTCGCGATCGTGGTCACCTCGCGGGTGAAGACGTCGAAGGAGCGGACCGCGCCGTTGTACGTGTCGGCGATCGCGACCTTGTCGCCGGCCAGCACAGCGAGGCCCAGGGGGTGCTGCAGCAGCGCCTTGTCGGCCGGGCCGTCGGTGTGGCCGAAGGAGAAGAGGTCGGTGCCGATCGCCGTGTGGACGGTGAAGGACTCGCCGTCGGGCTCGATCCAACGCAGCGCCGACGTCTCCGCGTCGACCAGCCACAGCTTGTCGCCGTCCACGGCCAGGCCGGACGTCTGCGCGAAGAACGCTTCGCCGACGTCGCCGTCTCGCAGCCCCTCGACGGTCGTGCCGGCGAAGCGGCGGATCGTGCCCGACACCGGGTCGAACACGCCCAGCGTGTGGTTGCCCGCCATCGCTACGACGACCCCGCCCGCCGGGCCCCACCAGGCGACGTCCCAGGGACTCGTCAGGTCGACCTCGACGCCCTTGCCCGAGTCCGGCCCGCTGCGCCACTGGTTGCCGGTGCCGGCGACGGTCGTCACGTCGCCGGTGATGAGGTCGAGGCCGCGCAGCCGGTGGCCGGCGGTGTCCGCGACGACGGCGTGGTAGCCGACGCGCTCGGCGACGTCGTACGGCAGCAGCGCGATGCCCGACGGCTCGGCGAAGGTCGCGACGTCGAACGGGCCGTCCTGGCCGCCGCGCTCCCCGCTGCCGAAGCGGCGGATGACGGTCTCGCCGTCGGAGGCGAACTCGACGATCGCGTGGTGCCCGGTGTCCGCGACGAGGACCCGCCCCTCGGCGGTGGCGACGGCCTTGCTCGGGAACCGCAGCTCGCTGACCTGCTCCTCGACCGGGACGTACGGGCTGCCGCCGCGGCGGAGTGTCCCCTTCGCTTCGTGCTTCGCTACGAGGTCGGCGATCACGCGTCGCAGCGCCTCTTCGTGGCCTTCACCCGCGGCGACGTGCACGACGTAGCCCTCGGGGTCGACGACCGCGAGCGTCGGCCACGCGCGGACCGCGTACTGCGACCACAGCTCCATCTTCGGGTCGTTGACCACCGGGTGGTGCACGTCGTAGCGCCGGACCGCCGCTTCGATCGACGCGCGCTCGCCCTCGTGCAGGAACTTCGGCGAGTGGACGCCGATGGTGACCAGCACGTCCGCGAACTCGGCCTCGAGCGGGCGCAGCTCGTCGAGCACGTGGAGGCAGTTGATGCAGCCGCTGGTCCAGAAGTCCAGCAGCACGATGCGCCCGCGCAGCTCGGCGAGGGTCAGCGGGCGGCCGCCGGTGTTCAGCCAGACGTCGCCGCGCAGCTCGGGGGCACGCACGCGGCTCTGCGGTCGTGGGGAAGTCACGGCATGAGTGAACTACACGCGCTCACGCTCTGTTCCGCGGTCCAGCCGATGAGAGAACAAACTCACCCCTCCGAGGTCACCCAGGTCGGTCGAAAAAGGACGCGCGAGCCGGTGAACCGCCGCTTAGGCTCGCCTCATGACCCCCGTCCAGCCGGCCGGCGCCCTCACCCCCGAGGAGGCACGGCACCTGCAGGAGAACCTCCGGGAACCGGTGCGCCCGGGGCTGAGCGAAGCCGAACTCGACGACGTCGAGCGCCGGTTCGGCTTCCGCTTCGCCGCGGACCACCGCACGTTCCTGTCCGCCGGCGTGCCCATCGGCGACCGCTGGCCCGACTGGCGCTGCGGCAACCCCGAGCAGCTGCGCAAACGTTTGGCATGGCCGGTCGACGGCGTGCTGTACGACGTCGAGCACAACGGCTTCTGGCTCCCGGACTGGGGCACCCGCCCGGTCGGCCCGGAAGACGCGGTCCGCGAGGCCCGGCGGCGCCTGGCCGACGTGCCGCAGCTGGTGCCGGTGTGCGGGCACCGCTACCTGCCCGGCCTGGCGGGCACGGTGGGTTACCCGGTGCTGTCGGTGTACCAGACGGACATCATCGTCTACGGCAGCGACCTGCGCGATTACCTGCACCGCGAGTTCGCCACGGGCGGCATCAGCACGGCGCCCCCGGACGGCCCCCGCTACATCCCGTTCTGGTCCCGCTTCATCGACTAGCCTCGGCGGCCCGCTTCAGCCGAGCCAGGGTGGCGGCGATGTTGGCCGCGTTCGCCTCGTCCCGGTTCCACACCCCGGTGACGGTCGACGTCGGCACCTTGAACCACGCCGGCCGCCGCTCCCACATGCTTTCGACGACGACGCAGCCGCCGTCGGTAGCTTCGAAGTCGTACTGCCACCGCGAGACGGGCAACCCGGCGACCGAGGTCACCTCGAACCCGAACCGCCGCCCGGGATCGGCGTCCGTGATGGTCGAGAGCGTGCTCCAGCGCCGGAAACCCCGCCGGTTGCGCCCGCGGAACTTCGCGCCGACGGCCGGCCCGTCGGAGCCGTCGACCCACCGGTGCCCGGCGTACTCCTCGGCGACGTCCGCCAGCTTCCCGGGGTCACTGACCAGCTCGTACACGGTTTCGGGCGCCGCGCCGATCTCGATCCGGCCGGTGGCGTTGGGTGCGTTCAAGGGGACCTCCACACTGAGGGACATACCGAGGGTATGTCAGCGACCGCCGTTAGGAAAACGGCCCTGTGGATGCCGAACGGGTGATGTGGACAGCCTCGGCCGAAGCGCCCGGATCGGCCGGGATCGTCGGCGGCCCCCGATAAGCTGGACTGGGGACGCCCCCCGGAGAGGGCGGGGGCTGGTCCGGGGTCGGGGCGGGATCCCTCAGTTGTCCCGTCGCAGCATGCGGCTCACGCCTGCCGCCACCGTGGTGGCCAGGATCCAGCCGGATGCCGTGAAGCCCGCCGCTACCCAATTGTCCGTTCCGTGCATGTACCAGCGGCTCTTGTTGCCGAAGTCCACGATCGGGACCAGCAGGTCCGCCGTGTAGATCACCGGGTTCCACTGCAGGCCGGTGTCCTGCTGGTTCACCACGCAGCGGTCGCCGTTGGCGATGATCTGGTGGGCCGGGTCCGAAGTCGCCCAATGAATGCAGTCGTCCGTGCCCAGGCCGAACCACAGGCTGCCCAGCACCAGCAGCGTCAGCAGCCAGCCGAGGGCGCGGACCGGGCGGTAGCCGTAGCCGACCATCGAGCGCTGCAGCCAGCTCCACAGCCGGACACCCGGGCCGAAGAACTTGAAGCCGCGGGCCAGGGCCTCGTACCTGAACTGCTGCTTGCGCAGCGCGACCGTCGACGCGTGCTCTTCGTTACCCGCCGCGCGGAGCATGTGGGCCAGCTGGTCGTACGGGCCCGGCCGGTAGCCGCGCATGGCCTTGCGCAGCAGCTCGATGCGGTGGTCGAGGGCCTTGTCGTCGTCGAGGGGGATGCCGCGGCCGAGCGCGTCGTAGCGGAAGTCCTCCAGCTCGATGCCGCTGGACGCGGCCCAGAACTCGTCGTTGTCGGTCAGCGTTCCGCAGTGCGCGCGGCGCAGCACGATCCGGCCTTCCGGCGGGAAGTTGGGCGTCAGCGTGAACTCGTCCGCCGCGACGTCGCCCGCGTCGAGGGCCACGCGGAACGGCGGCAGCGACCGCAGCTCCGAGCCCCGCAGGTCCACGCGCCGCGCGACCTGGGCGCCGTCCAGGTTGACGCCGCCCTCGGCGGTGAACGGGCGGCCGTTGTTGTCGCGCAGCGTCAGGTCGCGGCCGACCCGGCCGGTCCGGACGTCGAGGGAGTAACTGCTGGTCGCACGCACCCCCGGGTCGGTCAACCTGGTGCCCGCCAGGTTGATCGAGCCGCCGACTTCGACGCCCTGCAGGCGCAGGGTGCCGTGGATGGTGGCGTCCGTCAGCTGGAAGTTGCCCGCGATCTTGGACCGGCGAGCCGAGAACACGTCGCGGCCGGGGTGGCGGAACATCGAGTTCCACGCCAGGAAGTTGCCGCCGACCGTGACGTCCGCCAGCCGCAGCTGTCCCGCGGGCACGCGCAGGCTGGTCGCCTCGATGTCGCCGCCGATCTCGGTGCCGTCCAGGTGCAGCGCGCGGTCGTAGTACGGCTGCGACTTGCCGCGCTCGACCCGCACCTCGGCGCCGGCCAGCCGGAGCGAGCCGCCGATGCGGGCGTTGACCATGCGCAACGTCCCCAGCGCCTGCAGGCCGTCGGACAGCTCGACGTTGCCGTCGACGCGGAGGCGGTCGGCGACCAGCGCGGGGCGCGGGTCCAGGTAGGGGTCGTTCGACTTCCACGCGTCGACGGCGATCGGCCCGTGCTGGGACACCGTCAGCTTCGCTTCGCGCATCACGATGTCGCTGTCGACCGTGGCGCTCGGCAGGTACACGATCCCCGTCGCGGAGAAGCGTTTGCGCTGGCTGGCGGGCCCGTAGTTGTCGACTTCGCACAGCAGGCTGCCGCCGATGTGCAGGCCGTTGCCGTTGAGCGCGAAGCCGTCCGGGTTGTTCAGCGTGGCGCCGGAAAAGTTGACGTTACCGCCGGTCCGCAGGCCGGGGAGCCGGACTTCGCCGTTCGCGACCATCCGGTAGGCCAGCAGCGCGCCGGTCAGCACGAGCCGGTCGGCGTGGATCGCCTTCCCGTGCGGGTGCGAGATGACGGTGCGGGTGAGCACCATCGACCCCTCGATCACCGCGTCGGTGAAGTTGACGGCGGCGTTCGGCATGCCGCGTTCGCGGTCGTCGCCGCGCTGGACGGTCGTCTCTTCGATCTCGCGGTCCGCGCCGTCGACCTGCACGACGCTGCGGATCAGCCGGACGTCGTTGCGGCTGCGCATGTTGCGGGCCTTGAGCCCGGGCAGCCAGCACTTGCGGAACACCAGCCCCAGCAGGTTCGCTTCGCGCACGTCCGGCGGGTGCTCGAACCGGCAGCGCTCGAACCGGAAGAGGTACTTGAGGTCCGCGGCGCGCAGGTCGAGCGTGCCGGTGATGTAGGCGTCTTCGACGTAGACGATCGGCGCGTTCGTGGCCTGACGGCGCCAGCGCAGCAGGCCGCCGTTGCCGGGTTTCAGCAGATCGGCGGCTTTGACTTCATAGCGGCGATCCGGAATTCCGGCGAACGGGTCGAGAGGGGGAAGCGCGCTTTCGGTCGTCAAAACACCCGTCCCCCTCTGTCACCCGCTTTCAAAATAGCGAATCCGGACGGTTTCGTCAGGCGTTCGGGTTGAGCACCCGGGCGAGGAACGACTTTGTCCGCTCCTCGCGCGGGCTCCCGATGACCTGGTCGGGCGGGCCCTCTTCGACGACGACGCCGCCGTCCATGAACAGCACCTTGTCCGCCACCTCGCGCGCGAACTGCATCTCGTGTGTGACGACGACCATGGTCATGCCGTCCTTGGCGAGCTGCTTCATCACGCCGAGGACGTCGCCGACGAGCTCCGGGTCCAGCGCGGACGTCGGCTCGTCGAACAGCATCAGCTTCGGCTGCATCGCCAGCGCCCGCGCGATGGCGACGCGCTGCTGCTGCCCGCCGGACAGCTGCGACGGGTAGTTCTTCGCCTTGTCGCCGAGGCCGACGCGGTCCAGCAGCTCCAGCGCGCGCTCGCGCACCTTGGCCTTCGGCTCGCGCCGGACCTGGATCGGCGCCTCCATGACGTTTTCGAGCGCCGTCATGTGCGGGAAGAGGTTGAAGCGCTGGAACACCATGCCGATGTCCTTGCGCTGGAACGCGACTTCCTTCTCCCGCAGTTCGTGCAGCTTGTCGCCGCGCTGCTTGTAGCCGACGAGCACGCCGTCGACGTAGAGCCGGCCGGCGTCGATCTTCTCGAGGTGGTTGATGCAGCGCAGGAGTGTCGACTTGCCCGAGCCGGACGGCCCGATCAGGCAGAGCACCTCGCGTTCGTGCACCTCGAGGTCGATGCCCTTGAGGACGTCGACGCTGCCGAAGCTCTTGCAGATCTTCTGCGCGGAAACGACCGGAGCCATCAGGCCTTCCCCCCTCCGCCGGTGGCACCGGAGCCGAACCGGAAGCCCAGCATCCGCCCCGCCCACTTGGTTTTGTTCGCCTCGGCGCGCGAAGTGCCGCGGGAGAACCGCTTCTCGATCTGGACCTGGATGATCGTCAGGATCGACGTCATGAACAGGTACCAGGTCGCGGCCGTGATCAGCAGCGGGACCGTCTTGTAGTTCTGCGAGTAGATGGTCTGCACCGCGACCATCAGCTCGAAGTAGCCGATGACCACGACCAGCGACGTCGTCTTCAGCATGGAGATCGTCTCGTTGCCGGTCGGCGGGATGATCACCCGCATCGCCTGCGGCAGGATGATCCGCCGCAGCGTCTTCGTCCGGCTCATGCCGAGCGCGCTCGCCGCCTCCAGCTGGCCGGAGTCGACCGACTGGATGCCACCGCGCACGATCTCCGCCATGTACGCGGCTTCGTTGAGGCCGAGGCCGAGCAGCGACGCGGTGAACTGCGTGATCAGCTGGTTGGTGTCCCAGCTGACGAACTCCGGCCCGAACGGCACGCCCAGGCCGAGGCGCGGGTAGGCCAGCGCCAGGAAGTTCCAGATCACCAGCTGCGTGATCAGCGGGGTCCCGCGGAACAGCCAGATGTAGATGGCCGCCGCGCCCGAGGTCAGCGGGTTCGGCGACAGCCGCATGACGGCGAGCAGGATGCCGCCGACGATCCCGATGACCATCGAGATCACCGTCAGGATCAGCGTGTTCTGCAGGCCGCGCAGCACCCGGTCGTCGAAGAGGTAGTCCCCGACGACCGGCCACTGCAGGGCGTCGTTCGTGATCACGCTGCGGATCACGATGAACGCGACGAAGACGATGATCACCCCGGCCACCCAGCGCCCGTAGTGGCGCACCGGGACGGCCTTGATGGGCTCGGCGTCGATCGGCGCCTCGGGCGGAGGCGCTTCGGAGGAACTCACGAACTCAGTCCTTAACTCAGGAAGCCGGGTTGATCTCCGACTTGGTGACCGCGCCCGTCGCGTTCAGACCCCACTTGTCCAGGATCTTCTTGTACGCGCCGCTGTCGATCAGCTTCTGGATCGCGCCCTGGACGGCCTTGCCGTAGTCGCCGCTGCCCTTCGGGAGCACGATGCCGTACGGCGCCGTGTCGTACGGCGCGCCGACCGACTCGAGCTGGCCGTTCGTCTGCTTGATCGCGTAGTCGATGACCGGGGAGTCGGCCAGCTCGCCCTGGACGCGCTTGGCGGTGAGGGCCAGGTTGACGTCGGTCTGGGCCTGCAGCTGGGTGATCTCGATGGCCGGCTTGCCGGCGCCGGTGCAGGCGGCGTTCTTCTTGTCGAGGTCCTCGACCTGGGTGGTGCCCTTCTGGACGGCGATCTTCTTGCCGCAGAGGTCCTCGACCTTCAGGCCGTCGGGGTTGCCCTTCAGCACGGCCAGCGAGGTGCCCGCGCTGTAGTAGGAGATCATGTCGACCGACTGCAGCCGCTCGGCGGTGATGCTGAACGACGAGATGCCCATTTCGTACTTCTTCGCGCCGAGGCCGGGGATGATGCCGTCGAACGAGGAGTTCTGGAACTCCATCTGCACGCCGAGCACCTGGCCGATGGCGGTGCCGAGGTCGACGTCGAAGCCGGTGGCCTTGCCGCCGTCCTGGAACTCGTTCGGCGGGTAGCTCTGGTCCTGTCCGACCAGGATCTTGCCGTCGGTCTTGACGTCGGCCGGGACCAGGGCGGCGAGCGCGTCGTCCTTGGCGACCGTGCCCACGTCACCCGAACCGGTGCCGGGCGCGGCGGCGGAGCTGCTCGTACCGACGTTGCCGGCCCCGCTCCCGCCGGCTCCGCAGGCCACGGTCAGGCCGACCAGGGCGAACGCAGGCAGCATCGCGAGCGCCTTGAGTTGGGTTCCTCGGGCCACGTCGTCACTCCTCGTAGTTCTCAGTTCGTGAGAGCACGCATATTGCCACTCATCCATACCAAAGCACAGCACTGTCGAGTTACGGCGACGTTTCGCACCGCGCCCACCGCTGTGCGAGTGTCGCGCACGCACGGGCACGTGCGTCAGGATGTCGCTCATGAACGCCACCCCGCCCCGGCTGCCCCCGTCCGGTCGACGCGCGAGGAAGGCGGCGAGCAGCCGGATCACCCGGCCCGGGGCCCGGTTCGACGGCTATCTCAGTCCGGAGCGGCCGCACGCCGGCGCCTACGACGAGATGTTCGCCGGTGACGGCACGGTCCGCGGTCCGTACCGCGCGCTGTACGAGTCGATCGCGGCGCTCGACGCGCACGACCTGAACTCGCGGTCGGCCGCGCTGGACCGGGCGATGGTCGACCAGGGCATCACCTTCTCGCTGTCCGGGCAGGAGCGGCCGTTCCCGCTGGACCTGGTGCCGCGGGTGATCCAGGCCGCCGAGTGGACGAAGCTCGAGCGCGGCGTGGCCCAGCGCGTCCGCGCGCTCGAGGCGTTCCTCGCCGACGTCTACGGCGACCGGCAGATCCTGCGGGACGGCGTGCTGCCGCGGCGGCTGATCACGTCGTGCGAGCACTTCCGCCGGGAGGCGTACGGCATCACCCCGCCGAACGGCGTGCGCATCCACGTGTCCGGAGTGGACCTGGTGCGCGACGAAGAGGGCACGTTCCGGGTGCTGGAGGACAACCTCCGCAATCCGTCCGGGGTGTCGTACGTGATGGAGAACCGGCGCACGATGGCCCGGGTCTTCCCGGACCTGTTCGCCCAGCACCGGGTGCGCCCGGTCGGTGACTACGCGTCGCACCTGCTGCGGGCGCTGCGCGCGGCGGCCGCGGCGAACGTGGCCGACCCGATGGTCGTCGTGCTGACCCCCGGTGTGCACAACTCGGCGTACTTCGAGCACTCGCTGCTGGCCCGGCTGATGGGCGTCGAGCTGGTCGAAGGCCGGGACATGTTCTGCCGCGACAACGTCGTCTACCTGCGGACCACCGAGGGCGAGCGCCAGGTCGACGTCATCTACCGGCGGATCGACGACGAGTTCCTCGATCCGGTGCACTACCGGCCGGACTCCGTGCTCGGCGTCGCCGGGATCCAGAACGCGGCGCGCGCGGGCAACGTCGTGGTCGCGAACGCCATCGGCAACGGCGTCGGCGACGACAAGCTCGTCTACACCTACGTGCCGGAGATGGTGAAGTACTACCTGAACGAGAAGCCGTTGCTGCCCAACGTCGACACCTTCCGGTGCTGGCTGCCGGACGAGTTCGACCACGTCATGGCGCACCTCGACGAGCTGGTGATCAAGCCCGTCGAGGGCTCCGGCGGCTACGGGATCGTGTTCGGGCCGGAGGCGACGAAGAAGGAGCTGGACACCCTGCGGCGCAAGGTCCGCGCGCACCGGCGCGGCTGGATCGCGCAGCCGGTGGTCCAGCTTTCGACCGTGCCGGCCAAGGTGGACGACCGGCTCGCGCCGCGGCACGTCGACCTGCGGCCGTTCGCCGTCAACGACGGCAAGGAGATCTTCGTGCTGCCCGGCGGGCTGACCCGGGTGGCGCTGCCGGAGGGCAGCCTGGTCGTCAACTCCTCGCAGGGCGGCGGCTCGAAGGACACGTGGGTGCTGGCGTCCCGCGCGTCGACGGCCGAGCGCGAGCTGGAGCGGCCCGCGCTCGGCGCGATGTCCACTGTGGACGGCTTGGTCGCCGAGCAGGGGCCGGAGCTGTCGACGTCCCAGCAGCAACAGCAACAGCAGCAGAGCTAGGGAGGTTCGAAGTGCTGGCACGCAACGCGGAGTCGCTGTACTGGATCGGCCGGTACGTCGAACGCGCCGACGACACCTCCCGCATCCTCAACGTCTCGGTCCACCAGCTGCTGGAGGACGCGACGGTCGACCCGGACCACGCGAGCCGCCAGCTCCTGGCCGTCCTGGGCATCGACACCCCCGACGGGGACGCGCTCGACGTCTGGAAGCTGACCGAGCTG
The DNA here is from genome assembly GCF_010550475.1 of Amycolatopsis sp. SID8362. NCBI lineage: Bacteria > Bacillati > Actinomycetota > Actinomycetes > Pseudonocardiales > Pseudonocardiaceae > Amycolatopsis > Amycolatopsis sp. SID8362. The sequence goes on along the minus strand of NZ_JAAGNB010000624.1, from coordinate 31,145 downwards.
GTGGCGTACGCGAAGGACAACCCCGCGTCGATCGTCGGCTCGATCAACTCGGCGCGGGAGAACACGCGCGGCGCGCGCGAAGTCGTCTCGACCGAGCTGTGGGAATGCCTGAACGCGACGTGGAACGCGGTCCCGGACCGGCAGCGCTACGCCCGGCGCGCCGGGCCGCACGCGTTCCTGTCCTTCGTGGAGGAGCGCGCGGCGATGTTCGCCGGCCTCGCCGACTCGACGATGTCGCGCGACGACGGCTGGCTGTTCATGGTGCTCGGCCGCTCGATCGAACGCGCCGACATGGTCGTGCGGCTGCTGTTGTCCCGCGTCGCGGACCGCGCGTCTTCGCCGGGCTGGATCACGGTGCTGCGTTCGGCCGGCGCGCAGGACACGTACCTGCGGACCTACCGGGGCGCGCTGGACGCCGGCCGCGTCGTGCAGTTCCTGTTGCGGGACACGCTGTTCCCGCGCTCGGTGTTCCACGCGCTGCGCCAGGCCGAGGACTGCCTCCAGCGGCTCGACCCGGGCGGCGGCTCACGCAGCAACGAGAAGTCCGAGGCGCTGCGCCAGCTCGGCCGCGCCCGCAGCGAGCTGGAGTTCCTGCGGCCGTCGGACCTGCTGACCGACCTGCCGCGGCGGCTCGGCTCGTTGCAGACGACGATCAAGGAGATCGGCGAAGCGGTGTCGTTGCAGTACTTCAGCACGTCGCCGTGGGTGGCGTGGAGCGGTGCGGAGGTTTCGCTGTGACGTGGCAGCTGCGCGTGGCGCACCGGACCGGCTACCGGTACGCGACCCCGGCGACGCAGTCCTACAACGAGGCCCGGCTGACCCCGCGCTCGGACCGCCGCCAGACGACGGTCGCGACCCGCATCGAGACCACGCCGGCGACGCGCGCGTACCGGTACACGGACTACTGGGGCACGGTCGTGACGTCGTTCGACCTCCACGCGCCGCACACCGAGTTCACGGTCCTCGCGACTTCAGTGGTCGAGACGGCGGACGAGGCCGAGCCGATCCGGACGGCTTCCTGGAAGGACCTGCGGTCCGACACGGTCGTCGACCACCGCACCGAGTACCTGACCCCGACCGACTACACCCCGCGTGACGTCTCATTGGCGCGCGAGGCTCGTTCCCTGCGGACGGGGCTGGATCCGGCGGACGCGGTGCTGGCGGTGTGCGAGTGGGTGAACAAGCAGCTCAAGTACCAACCGGGCACGACGGGCGTCCACTCGACGGCGACCGATGCCTGGCAGGCGCGCGAAGGCGTCTGCCAGGACTTCGCGCACGTGACGCTGGTGATGCTGCGGGCGATCGGCATCCCGGCGCGGTACGTGTCGGGCTACCTGCACACGAAGCCGGACGCGAAGCTCGGCGAGGTGGTGGAGGGCGAGTCGCACGCGTGGGTCGACGTCTGGACGGGTGGCTGGTGGGCCTACGACCCGACGAACGCCATCCCGGTCGGGCCGCGGCACGTCTGGGTGGCGATGGGGCGGGACTACGCGGACGTGGCGCCGTTGAAGGGGATCTTCACCGGGGGTGGGCAGTCCACTTTGGACGTCTCGGTCCACCTGACCCGGCTGGCCTAAAGCAGGAAGGTCCCGCCCGCCGCTTCGGCCACCTCCGCGCCCAGCGCCGACGCCGGGGTGTGGGCGCCCGGCTTTCCTTCGCCGCGGGCCAGCCGGGCGGCGACCTCGGCCACCACCGACGTCGTGAAGTCCATGCCCTCGCCCGCGCGGAGCCAGCCTTCGCGTGTCGTGCCGTCGGGCCAGGTGACGAGCGCGTGGCCCCACGAGTGCGCGCGGGGTCGCGGGGCGGCCTTCGCCTGGACGCCGGCGAGCCGCCGGACCGTGAACCGGCGCAGGGCCGGGATCGACAGCACCCGGCCGAGCAGGGGCAATACCGCCCGGACCACCGGTGACGCGGGCGCGAGACCGGACGTGATGGTCACCGATGGCGCGCCGCTCGCCCGGTGCGCGGCCACCAGCTCGCCCGAGGGCACGCTCGCCGACTTCGCCGTTTCGCCGTCCGGGAACGTGAGGGTCTGCGCGTTTCCGCCGAGCCGCGAAGGGACCAAGCGACCGCCCCGGTACTCGCGGCCGCCGGTGGTCAGGGCGTCGACGATGCTGGCGGCCAGCGCGACGCCCATCGCCCCCGCTTCGATGGCGACCGACGCCACCGCGTCGATCCGGACCGCGCTCGGCGTCGGATGCCCTTCACACAGCTTCGCGACGACGGCCTCCGTGGCCAGAACACCGAAGCCGGCGCCGGTCACGAACGTGCTGCCGCCGGCGAGCGCCTCTTCGTGCAGGCCGAGCAGGCGCGGGACGGCGACCAGGTCCGCAGCCAGGTCGACGTAGTGGCCGCCGGGCAGGCAGGCCCGCGCGATCGTCCCGGCCGTCGCGGCGTACTCGCCGATCGTGTTGACCACGACCGCCGGCCGGTGCCGGCGGATCTCGGCCGCGATGGCTTCGACGCCGTCGGCGACGACGAACTTCGCGCCGGTCGCCGCCAGGCGTTCGCGGTTGCGGCCGACCAGCACGACCGGCAGGCCGCGGGCCGCCAGCTCGGCCGTGATCCCGCGGCCGGTCCGGCCCAGAGCCCCGAGCACCCAGATCTCCATGACGTCCTCCAGTGATGTCTCAGTGTGTCATCACCGACGCTAGCACGTGACGACACACTGAGACATCACCAGTTAGACTGCGCCCGTGGCCAGATGGGATCCCGGGACCGCGGACCGGCTGCGGAAAGCCGCGCTGGAGCTGTACACCGAGCACGGGTACGACGCCGTGACCGTGACGCAGATCGCTGAGCGCGCGGGGATCACCCGCCGCTCGTACTTCCGCTACTTCCCCGACAAGCGCGAAGTCCTCTTCGCCGGCGCGGAGCAGCTTCCGCCCGCCATCGCCGAAGCCGTCCTCGCCGCCGAGGACGCCGGGTCCCCGCTGCGCACGGCTCTCGCGGCGCTCGCCGACGTCGGCACGCAGGTCACGCGGCTCGTCGACCCCTCACCCGAGCGCCGGGCCGTCATCGCGGCCACCGCGGAACTCCAGGAGCGCGAACGGACCAAGGCGGCCGCGATCACCGCCGCGCTCCGCGACGCCCTCGAACGCCGGGGCACCCCGCCCGACCAGGCGAAAGCGGCGGCGCAGGTAGCGGCGATCGTCTTCGGCGACGCGTTCGACCGGTGGATCGACGCCGGCGGCGCCGAGGACTTCCAGGCCTACCTCGACGCGGCCGCCGCGACCCTGCGCGAGGCCTGCCGCTAGGGCGGCACTTTCACGTGAAAGTGACCCGGAGGGGGCCTCCGGGTCACTTTCGTGGGGAAAGTGGCGCCTCAGCCGCGGGCGTGCGCGTCCAGGATGTGCGCGACGGCCTCGGTGACCTGCTGCGCGTAGTCCAGGTGCAGCCACTCGTCCGGGACGTGGATGTTCGAGTCCGACCCGCACGCGCCGGTGACCAGGAACTGCGCGTCCGGGTACTTCCGCGAGAGCAGGCCCATGAACGGGATCGACCCGCCCATGCCGGTCGCGCGGTGCGGGCGGCCGAAGACCTCGTCGCTGACCGTGCGCAGGGCCGCCGTCAGCCACGGCGCCTCGCTCGGGGCGTTCCAGCCGTCCTCGGACTGCGGGTTGTCGCCGAAGGTGACCTTCGCGCCGTACGGGACGTCGGTGGTCAGGGCCTTCTTCACGGCTTCGAGCGCCTTCGCGGCGTCGGCCGTCGGCGGCAGCCGGAAGCTCAGGGTGAGCGTGGTGCTCTCGCGCAGGACGTTCCCCGCGTCGGCCGGCTTCGGGAAGCCGTCGGCGCCGATCACCGACAGCGTCGGGCGCCACGCGTTGTTCAGCATCAGCTCCAGCGCGTCTTCGGTGATCACGCGCCCGCCTTCGACCAGCGGGAACGCCTTCGCCAGCGCGTCGGGGAAGTCCTTCGAGACGGCTTCGAGCTCGGCCAGCCGGTCCGCCGGGACGTCGACCTTGAGCTCGTCGAGCAGCAGCTCGCCGGTCTCGCTGTCCTCGAGCCGCTCGATCAGGCGCCGCAGCACCCGGAACGAGCTGGCGACCACGCCCGACGCGACGCCGGAGTGCTGCGCCGAGGCCAGCAGCTGGACGTTGACGTCGAGGTGCAGCATCCCGCGCAGGCTCGTGACCAGCCACAACCGCTCGTAGTCGCTGCCGCCGGCGTCCAGGCAGACGACCAGCGAGACGTCGCCGATCCGGTCCGCCAGGTGCTCGACGTAGGCGGGCAGGTCCGGGCTGCCGGACTCCTCGCCGGTCTCCAGCAGCACGACCGTGCGGGCGTGCTCGCCGCCGGCCGCGTGCACGGCTTCGAGGGCCGTCGTCGCCGCGTAGCCGGAGTAGCCGTCGTCGACGGACCCGCGGCCGTACAGCCGCCCGTCGCGCAGCACCGGCGTCCACGGGCCGAGGCCCTCGGACCAGCCGCCGACCGGGGGCTGCTTGTCGAGGTGGCCGTACATCAGGACGGTGCCCTTGTCCGCCGCGCCCGGGGTCGCCGGGACGTCGACGAGCAGCAAGGGCGTGCGGTCTTCGAGCTGCACGACCTCGAGGGTGGCGCCGGGCAGGCCGCGCCCGGCGATCCACGCGCGGACGTGCTCGACGGCGGCGGCGAGGTGGCCGCTCTTCGCCCAGTCGGCGTCGAAGGCCGGGGACAGCGCGGGGATCGCCACGAGCCCGGACAAACTGGGCACGACGTCGCCGGTCCAGGCGGACACGACGGATTCACGAACGGATTTCTGCTCCACGCCGCCATCGTGCCACGGGGGTCCCGGCGTGCGGCACGTCACAAGGTCGTCCACGGTCGTGAGTGTTCGGTCGGGTTCTAACCCGACTGAACACTCACGACCCTGGTGAGCGCCCGGACCGACGCCCGACCCTCGCAGGTCCGATGCTCGGGCTTCCTAACGTTTGCCCTGTTCAGCGCCTATTTCTCAGCAACAAATAAGTATCCGTGACTCACCAAAGGGCGGACCATCGTGCCAGGATGTCCGCGTGAACCGTCAACGCCGACGGCGACCGAGCGCTTCGGACCCGATGCGCTGGTCCCCGCCGGTGCAGTCGCTGTGGTCGCCACAAGCGGCCGCCAGAGGCACCGACACGAGGAGTACTGCGCATGCCGTCCGAACAGTGGACGCACCCGGAACCCGGGGACGGGCCCGCCGCCGTGGCGGCCCAGCCGTCGCCGGAACAGGTGATCGCCGGATTGCGAGCAACCAGCGAAGGTGGCGCTGAGCTGACTCAGCTGCTCACCCCCGAAGGCGAACGGGTGCCCTCGCCCCAGTTCGACAAGTACGTCGACGACATCGACGCCGAAGCACTGCGCGGCCTGTACCGCGACATGGTGCTGGTGCGGCGGGCCGACCGCGAGGCCAACGCCATGCAGCGCCAGGGCCAGCTCGGCATCTGGGTCCCGCTGCTCGGCCAGGAAGCCGCGCAGATCGGCTCCGGCCGCGCCCTGCGGGCGAACGACATGGCCTTCCCGAGCTACCGCGAGCACGGCGTCGCGTTCGCGCGCGGGGTCGACATGAAGGACCTGCTCGGCATCTTCCGGTGCACCGACCACAGTGGCTGGGACTACCAGCGCCACGGCTTCCACCCGTACACGATCGTGATCGGCAACCAGGTGCTCAACGCCGCCGGTTACGCGATGGGCCAGAAGTTCGAGGGCAAGGTCGGCGACGACGACGGCGAAGCGACGATCGTCTACTTCGGAGACGGCGCGACCTCGCAGGGTGACGTCCACGAAGGATTCGTCTGGGCCGCGGTCTACGACGCGCCGCTGGTGTTCTTCTGCCAGAACAACCAGTGGGCGATCTCCGAGCCGACCGAGCGCCAGTCGCGCCTGCCGCTGTACCAGCGCGCCCGCGGCTACGGCTTCCCCGGCATCCGCGTCGACGGCAACGACGTCCTGGCCTGCCTCGCGGTGTCGCGCTGGGCGCTCGACGAGTGCCGCCACGGCAACGGACCCGTCCTGATCGAGGCGTTCACCTACCGGATGGACGCGCACACGACGACCGACGACCCCACCCGCTACCGGCTCTCCGACGAGCTGGAGGAGTGGAAGCTGAAGGACCCGATCGAGCGCGTCCGGGCGTTCCTCGCCCGCGGTGGCGGCGCCGACCAGGCGTTCTTCGACAGCGTCCAGGAAGAGGCCGACGCGTTCGCGGCCGACCTGCGCGAGTACACGTTCAACATGCCGGAACCGCCGCCGGACCGGATCTTCAGCAACGTCTACGCCGAGGGCAACCCGGTGCTGGAGGCGCAGCGCGAAGAGTTCCTGTCCTACCTCGACGGTTTCGCTTCGGCGGGTGAGCACTGATGACCGACCTCCAGAAACTCACCATCGGCAAGGCGCTCAACCTCGGCCTGCGCCGCGCGATGGAAGAAGACCCCAAGGTCCTGATCATGGGCGAGGACGTCGGCAAGCTCGGCGGCGTCTTCCGGATCACCGACGGCCTGCAGAAGGACTTCGGCGAGCAGCGCGTGCTGGACACGCCGCTCGCGGAGTCCGGCATCATCGGCACCGCGGTCGGCCTGGCCGTGCGCGGCTTCCGGCCGGTGTGCGAGATCCAGTTCGAGGGCTTCATCTTCCCCGGCTTCGACCAGATCTCCTCGCAGCTGGCGAAGCTGCACTACCGGACGCAGGGCAAGATCAAGATGCCCGTCGTGATCCGGGTGCCGTTCGGCGGCGGGATCGGCGCGGTCGAGCACCACTCGGAGTCGCCGGAGTCGCTGTTCGCGCACATCCCGGGCCTCAAGGTCGTGTCCATTTCGAACGCCGTCGACGCCTACTGGGGCATCCAGCAGGCGATCAAGTCGGACGACCCGATCCTGTTCTTCGAGCCCAAGCGGCTCTACCACTCGGGCGCGCTGCGCGCGGAGATCGACACCGCGGGCACGCCGGTCCCGGCGTTCACCTCGCAGGTGGTGCGCGAGGGCACGACCGCGACGGTCGTCGCGTACGGCCCTTCGGTGAAGGTCGCCCTCGACGCGGCCGCCGCGGCCGAGGACGAAGGCCACTCGCTCGAGGTCATCGACCTGCGCACGCTCTCGCCGCTGGACCTCGGCCCGGTGTTCGAGTCGGTCCGCAAGACCGGACGGCTGATCGCGCTGTCCGAAGCGCCGTCCGAGTCGTCGCTGACCTCGGAGATCGCCGCGCGCGTCCAGCAGGAGTGCTTCTACTCGCTGGAAGCGCCGGTCCTCCGGGTGACCGGGTTCGACACGCCGTACCCGCCGGCGAAGCTCGAGGAGCACTACCTCCCCGACCTGGACCGGGTGCTGCACGCCGTCGACCGCTCGCTCGCCTGGTAAGGGGGACTTCCGCGCAATGCCTACGTACAAAGAGTTCCCCTTGGCGGACACCGCCGAGGGGCTGACCGAAGCCGACATCCTGAACTGGCACGTGAAGCCGGGCGACACGGTCACCGTCAACCAGATCGTGGTCGAGATCGAGACCGCGAAGGCCGCCGTTGAGCTGCCGATCCCGTGGGCCGGGGTCGTGACGGAGCTGCACGTCGAGCCGGGCCAGACGGTGGAGGTCGGCACGCCGATCCTCACCATCGACGTCGACCCCGGTGGCGCTGCGGCTCCTGCTGCGGCGGCTCCGGCTCCTGCTGCCGCTCCGGTCGAGGAAGAGGAGATGAAGCCGCTGGTCGGCTACGGCTCCAAGGCCGTGGTCACGCAGCGGCGGGCCCGCAAGGGCGCTGCTCCGGCTCCCGCGCCCGCTGCGGTCGCCGTCGCCGCTCCGCCGGCACCTGCTCCGGCTGCTCCGCGCGGTGGGTACGTCCCGCTCGCGAAGCCGCCGGTGCGGAAGCTGGCGAAGGACCTCGGCGTCGACCTGCACGCGCTGACCGGCACCGCGTCCGGCGGCGTGATCACCCGCGATGACGTCCAGCGCGCGGCCAACGGCTCCGCGGCCGCGCCGGTAGCGTCCACTGTGGACACCGGCTACGACCCGGCCACCCGCGAGCGGCGCGTGCCGATCAAGGGCGTCCGCAAGATGACCGCGGCGGCGATGGTGCAGAGCGCGTACACCGCTCCGCACGTCACGGAGTTCCTGACCATCGACGTCACGCCGATGATGGAGTTCCGCGAGAAGCTGAAGAAGTCGCGGGAGTTCTCCGGGGTCAAGGTCACGCCGCTGACGTTCGCCGCGAAGGCCGTGTGCCTGGCGGCGAAGCGCACCCCGGACATCAACGCGGTCTGGGACGAGGCGGCGCAGGAGATCGTCTACAAGGACTACGTGCACCTGGGCATCGCGGCCGCCACGCCGCGCGGCCTGATCGTGCCGAAGGTCCGCGACGCCGACTCGCTGTCCCTCAAGGAGCTGGCTGTTGCGTTGACGCAGCTCACGGACGTGGCCCGCGAGGGCAAGACGTCCCCGGCGGACATGGCGAACGGCACGATCACGATCACCAACGTGGGCGTGTTCGGCGTCGACACGGGCACGCCGATCATCAACCCCGGCGAGTCCGCCATCCTGTGCCTCGGCGCGATCAAGGACCAGCCGTGGGTGGTGGACGGCGAGATCAAGGTCCGCAAAGTGCTCCAGCTGTCGCTGAGCTTCGACCACCGCGTGGTCGACGGCCAGCAGGGCTCGGAGTTCCTGGCCGACGTCGGCGCGCTGCTGGCCGACCCAGCGATGGCGATGACTTACTGAGTTTTCGCAGGTGAGGGCCGTCTTCGGGCGGCCCTCACTTTTACTCATTTGACGGAGTGAGCACTCACTCCGCACACTGGTGCCATGACACCAGCACCCGAAACCCGGCGGAGAGCGCCGGGCATGAGCGTCGAAGACCGGCGCGCCATGATCGTGCACGCGGTGCTGCCGCTCCTCATCGAGCACGGCGCCGGCGTCACGACCAGCCAGATCGCCCGCGCCGCCGGCATCGGCGAGGGCACCATCTTCCGTGCGTTCAAGGACAAGGACGAGCTGTTCGACGCCTGCACCGCCGAGGCGCTCAAGCCGGACCACGTGCTCGACGCGATCGCCGAAATCCCCGTCGACCAGCCCCTCGAAGACCGGCTGATCGAGGCAGCCGACGCGCTCGGCGCGCACCTCGAGCGGATGGGCGCGCTGATGGGCGCCCTGCACGCGTCCGGCCGCGTCAAGCACCGCGACCCCGAACAACGCCTGCGAGGCACCTGGAAGGGCAGCCGCCGGGAGTCGATGGCCGCCATGCGCGGGGCGATGACCGAGTTGTTCGAACCCGAGAAGGACCGGCTTCGGCTGCCGCCCGAGCAGCTGGCCTCGCTGTTCCTGACCCTGCTGTTCACGCCGCGCCGGGCCGTGGCCGACGACGACGCCCCCACCACGCGCCAGGTGGTCGACGTCTTCCTGCACGGCGCCGTGGAGGCCAAGTGATCCCGGGCGGTGGGGGCGGGATGGAGTTCATGATGGGCCGCCGCGGCCGTCGCCGGCACGCGACGACCGTGCCGGAGAGCGGGCTCACGGGCCCGGTCGACATCCCGGAACCGAAACCGGACGACCAGCCGAAAGACCTGCGCTCGCGGCTGAAGCGCGCGAAGACGTCCGTAGCGGGCACGGTCCGCGGCCTGCCGAAGGTCGCGAAGCTGACGTGGCAGGCGAGCCCGCCCCTGACGATCGTGCTAGCGCTGATCACGCTGTTGTCGGGCCTCCTGCCGACGGTGACGGCGTACGTCGCGAAGCTGCTGCTCGACTCCGTCGTCGCGGCGATCCAGGGCAAGGGCACTACGGGCGACATCGTCAACGTCGCGCTGTTCCAGTTCGCGGTGCTCGCCGGCACGGCGATCAGCAGCGCGTTGACGTCGATCGCGCAGGCCCTGCTGCAGGAGCGCATGACGCTGACCATCCGCCACCGCGTGATGGCGCACGCGAGCGAGCTGCACCTGGCGTACTTCGAGGGTTCGACGTCCTACGACATGCTGCGCCAGGCAGCGCAGGAAGCCCCGACGCGGCCGCTGTCGATGATGAACTCCGCGCTGGGACTGGTCCGGACGCTGATCACGTTCGGCAGCATGATCGCGCTGCTCGTCTCGATCAGCCCGCTGCTGGCGCTGGTCGCGCTGCTGGCGCCGATCCCGGCGTTCATCTCGCAGTCCAAGTACGGCTCGCGCGCGTTCTGGCTGACGTTCCTGATGTCGCCGATCAAGCGGCGGATGGATTACCTGTCTTCGCTGGTCACGACGGACACGTACGCCAAGGAGACGAAGCTGTTCGGACTCGGCCCGTACTTCGTCGACCGCTTCCGCCGGCTCGGCGTCGTCTCGTACGAGCGGCAGCGCAAGCTGACGATCAACCGCAACATCAGCTCGACGTCCTGGGGCCTGTTGAGCACGCTCGCGGGCTCGGCGATCGCGCTGTACATCGCCCTGGAGGCGGTCGGCGGCCGGCTGACGCTGGGCGACCTCGCCCTGTACACGGCGGCGGCGACGTCCGTGCAGGCGTCGGTGTCCGGGCTGTTCACGGCGTTTTCGGGGATGTACGAGAACAATCTCTACCTGGACACGCTCTACCGCTTCCTGGACACGAAACCGGAGATCACGGCGCCCGCGTCACCGCGCCCGTTCCCGTCCGTCGTGGCCGGTCACATCGAGTTCGAGTCGGTGACGTTCGCCTACCCGGGCTCGGAGGAGCCGGCACTGGAGGACGTCAGCTTCGAGATCCGCCCGGGCGAGACGGTGGCGGTGGTGGGCCGCAACGGCGCGGGCAAGTCGACGCTGTTCAAGCTCCTGTGCCGGTTGTACGACCCGACCGCCGGCCGGATCCTGCTGGACGGCGTCGACATCCGCGAGTACGACCCGGTCGAGCTGCGGACGCGGATCAGCGCGATGTTCCAGGACTACGTGACGTACCAGGGAACCGCGGCGGAGAACATCGGCCTGGGGGATCTTTCGCGCTTGGAGGATCGCCCGCACATCGAGGACTCGGCCCGCCGAGCGGGCGCGGACGAACGCATCGAGCGACTGCCGTCCGGCTACGACAGCCCGTTGGGCCGCTGGTTCGACCAGGGTGTCTCGCTGTCCGGCGGCGAGTGGCAGAAGATCGCGCTGGCCCGGGCGTTCCAGCGCGAGGCGCCGCTGCTGATCCTCGATGAGCCGACGTCGGCTTTGGACGCGCAGGCCGAGCACGATCTGTTCTCGCGGCTGCGTCAGCTGTCCGAGGGGCGGACGACGTTGTACATCTCGCACCGGTTCTCGACGGTTCGGCAGGCGGAGCGGATCCTGCTGCTGGACCGCGGCAAGGTGGCGGAGTACGGAACGCACGAGGAGCTGATGGCGGCGAAGGCCGGCTACGCCGATCTGTTCACGCTTCAGGCGCGGGCGTACTTGGACGAGGTGCCGAGCTAGTCCGGACGAACTCCGCGGGGATCTCGGTACCCCCGCGGAGTTCGACGTCCCGCAGGTTCAGCCAGGGCTTGGCATCGTCGTCCGCGTTGAGTTCGACGGCCACGGCGTCGAGCGAGCAGTCCCGGAGCCAGATCATCCGCTCGCGCTCGCTCCACAGCTCCAGCCGCAGGCGACCGCGGGTGAACCGCACGTCTTCGAAGACCAGCCGCGGGAACCCACCCGAGTCGTCTTGCCAGCCGGCGTCGAGGTCCTTGAAATCCACTTCCGTGTCCGACAGTTCCATCTGCTCGAAGCGCACCTCGCCGGCTTCGATGCTGAGCTGCGTGAAGTCGAGGCGTTTGCACGCGACCCGGCACCGGTAGAAGTCGGTCGCGCCCCCTCGGACGGTCGAGCCGGCCCAGCTGAGCTCCTGTCCGGTGAATTCGGCGCCGACGAACTCGATGCCGCCGTCGAAGAGCACGCTGCCGAAGCTGGTGCGCTCGGCGGCGAAGCGGGTGCCGTGGCAGCTGAGGCCGCCGCTGAAGCGCGCGCGGTCGAACGAGGTCAGCTGCCCGGTGAACTCCGCCCGGTCGAGGATCAGCCGCCCGCGGAACCGGAGCCCGGAGAAGTCGGCGTTCTCGAACACGACCTCGGTGAAGTCGAAGTCGACCGGGTGCCGCCACCAGAGGAGGCCGGTCAGCCGGTCGCGGAACATCCGGAGGATCGCCTCGCGCACCACGGACTCGCCGGGCGTCATGGTTCCGGGCTGCAGGCGCAGGTAGCCGCAGAGGACGTCGATGCAGACCTGGCGCTTGTCCACCCAGTCGTCGGCGAGCCCGGCGAGGGCGTAGACACCGGTCAACCGGACCGCGGGACTCTCGTGCGCCAGCTGCTCGGCGGCGGCACCCAGCCGTTCGTTGAACCCCTGAACGGTCTCCCGCTCGGCCTTCTCGACGGCGAGGGCGTGCTCGTTCTCGGTGACCCGCTGCTTCCGGTAGTTGACGGCGAGCAGCACGACCCCGCCCAACCCGGCGACCACGGACAGGGCGATCTTCAGCAGATCGAGCAACTGGGTGACGTCGAACGCACCCGTGGTGGGCAACCGCGGCCAGCCGAGGAACCAGAGAAGCCCGCCGCCAGCCGCACCCGCGACGACGACGGCGATCGCCAGCCAGACGAGCACGGACGCCGCAATACCGGCTCTCACCTGCGGAAACGCGGGAAGGCTCAGCCGTCGACGCGCGGTCAGCGCCACACCGCCGAGCACCGCGAGCGCGATCAGGAGCCAGCGGAACCAGTCGGGCACGAAGGGTGAGACTAGCCGCTGGGTTTCGGCCGCGGGAGCAAAACGGACAGGTCGTTCGTTGTTCCGGGTATGGCTGTCGCGTTCCTGCTCTACGTCTTCGCCGAGATCGCCGCGATCTGGGCGGTGGGCTCGGCCGTCGGCGTGCTCGGCACCCTGGGCCTCCTGCTGGCCGGCGCCTTCATCGGCTCCTGGCTCGCGCGCCGTGAAGGAGCGAAGGCGATGCGAGCGTTCGTGGAGTCCGCGCGGATGGGGCGCCCGTCGGAGAAGGAGCTGACCGACGGGATGCTCGTCGGGCTCGGCGGGGTGCTGATCCTGGTGCCGGGGTTCGTGAGTGACGTGCTCGGGCTGCTGTTGATCCTGCCCCCTTCGCGCGCGGTGGCGCGGCGGTTGTGGTTGAGGCGGGCCGAGAAGCGCGCGGTGCGGTTCGCTAATCAGCGGCGGGGACCGGTGATGGTGGTGGACAGCGAGGTCGTGCCTTCGGATGAGCCGCGGCGCAATCAGCCGACGGTGATCGAGGGTCGGATCGTGGAGAACTAGTTCACCTGGTCGGCATACCTTTGGCGATGGTATTCGAGGTGCTCGTCCCGGATCGGGTGTCCCGGCTTCGTGCGCAGCTTGCCGACCAGCTGACCGTTCCGAAAGACTGAGTAGTCCTTCTCCACGATCAACGCACCGTAGTCGAACAAGACGTGGCAATTGGGGCACAGGCACAGCATGTTGTCTGGCTCGTCCGGACCGTCCTGCCCACCGGCGAGCGCCCGGATGTGAGCTCCCTCCGCATACCCTCGACCACTCACCTCGAGCCGACTGCCGCACGCTTGGCAAGTATGGTCGTGCAGTGCCTTCACCTTGTTGGCCACTTCGACCGAACGAACAACGCGTTCACCTTCGAACGCACGTTTACCGGGATTCTTGTTCCCGGCAGGCAACTCGCTGTGCCATTCCTTCGACTCCAGGAGAGCGCCCGGAGAAGTTGCGATGACGTCGACTCGTGGAGCCTTGGACAGCCTGAACCGACAGAGGCGGAAACCGTCCACCTCCTCGTAGTAGCAGTCATCAACGAAGTACAAGCCGTCATAGCGGTAGCCGCTAGCCGGCGGGTTGTGGATGTGAGCGTTGCGCTCCTTGGTCTTGCCGCGGCCGCGGACCACTCGGACCGGCGTCAACTTGATCATGCTGGTCTTGAGCGCCGCATTGCCAGGTGCCAGGAAGGTCTGGTCCTCCACTTGTTTCTTACCCTGCTGACCACCGTGTCCGGTGTAAACGATGGTGTCGCCGCCGTCGACGTCGGCGTAACCGCCGGACAAGACGATCGACTCGGCGCCGCGAGCAGCCGTTCCGGTGATGCCGGCCTGTCCTGCCCGGTGGACACCGGCAGCTGCCAGCGCACTGCGGTCCGCGAAAACGTCCCCCACGGTCACTCCGGGGATCTCCCCCAACGGCCACTTCTCAGCTTCACCAGGGCTGCTCATGGAACCACCCTAAAGGCGGACACCGACAGTTTGGTGTCGCCCAGCAGCGACAGCTAGTCCACCGTCGGCTTGGCGATGTCGAAGTAGCTCGAGAAGAACGGGACAGCTAGCCGTTACTCCGCAGCGAAGGCCTTGGTTTCCCGCCGATAAGCCTGGTGCACCGAACCAAGGCGATGCGTGGGCCAGATGTCGTCGCGTTCGTTCAGATTCAGCTCACCCTTGCGCCGCATCAGCCAGATGACGTCCATGCCGGAAAACACCGCATCACCGGTGACCCGCTCCAGCAGACCGGCAACCACTCGGACCATGGCGTCCTGCTGCTCAGGGATCTTGTCGTGTTTGTAGAGACTGAATCCCACTGCCACCGTGGGGGTGATTCCGAAGTCGGTGACGATCGGCGCCCAGGCCGCCGGCCGGCGCTCGTAGACGCGAACCCAGGTGTGAAGTGGGATAACTGCCCCGTCACTGGACACCTGCTCGGGTGTGACCGACGCGTCGAACAGCTCCAACGAACGGCCGACGGTGATCAGTTCACGCGCGACTTGCTCCGGCGACGATGAAGTCGCCATTTCGAGATCGTAAGAGATAGCCATCCGAACTAGTCCTCGCGTGCTGAATCGCCTACAGCCCGGCTTATGAGGGTAGTCGAAAATTAGTCCACCGTCGGCTTGGGGATGTCGAAGTAGCTCGAGAAGCGCACCGCCGGTGCGTACTCGCCCTTCACCTTCACCCGGCCCGTCACGAACATCGCCGCCACCGCCGCGTTGCCTGTGGCCATGCGGATGAAGTCGTCCACTGACAGTGTGATCGTCGTGTCCGGGGTGCGGGACAGGTCCGTCGAAGAGACGCAGACCCCGTCCTCGATCACCGTCTGGAAGCGGTCGTAGCCGTCCTCGCCGGTGCCCTCGGAAAAGCGCCAGGAAACCACGAAATCGACGTGGCGCGCCTTTTCCGGAAGGAAATGCTCCGACATCCGGCGGAATATCTCGTCGAGAAACACCGGGCGCAACTCGGGGTGCTCGGCAATCGCCTTCAGCTGGTCGCGGGAGGCTCGGCGGACGACGTCGACCAGGACGTCCGTCGAGAGTGAACTCAGCTCGATCCCCGCTCCCGCGGAGCCCAGCATGTGCAGGGTTTCCAGGACCTGGACGAACTGTGGGGCCGTCAGGTTGCCGAGGATCAGCTTCTCCGCGAACGCGTTCACCACGTGGCTGCCGCGGATGGCACGGGGCCGGGAAAGGCGCCACTTCGCTTTTCGGGGCACGGGTGGGAATTATACTGGATGGGGCAGATCGAAAAAGCCGATGAGGCCCGCCGCGAAGGCCAAATCACCCTTGACCTTTATCCGGCCCGTGACGAACAACACCGCCGGGGTGGCCTGGTGGGTGATCAGCCGGAAGAAGTCGGCCGGGGCGATCGAGATCGTGACGCGGGGGGTCTCGCGCATCTCGCGGCTGACCGTGCACGAGCCGTGGGAAATCACCGTCTCGTAGCGGTCGTAGCCGCCTTCGCCGACGCCTCCCGAGAGGCGCCAGTGGACCACCGCGTGCAGGTCGCGGGCGCGCTCCGGTCTGATGTGGGAGCCCATGCGCGCGAAGATCTCCGCCAGCACGCGCTCTCGCAGGGGGCGCTCGGCCACCACGCTTTCGAGCTGGGCGCGGGACGCCGACGAGACCAACGACGCGAAGCGCGCCGGCTCGACCTTGCTCAGGTCGAACGCCGGGGCGCGCGAGGCCAGCGTGAGCAGCGCCTTCAGGAACCGGCGGAAGTCGTCCTTGCCGAGGTCGCGCGGGTTCAGCGCTTCGGCGAGGGCGTTGACGTCCAGGGCGTGCGCCTCGGGGCTCAGCGGGTCGAGGCGCTCCAGCGCGTCGAGCAACGGCGCCCCGCGGAGGGCCGCGACGCGATCGGCGCTGGTCATCCCGGCGTTGTCGGCCATGGTCACTCCCTCTCGTGTTACCCGAGCGTAAGGCTACCCGCCAGTAGGTAGGCGGGCAAGCGTGCCGAAATCACCCTCACGTGGGCACGACCGGTACCGTCTCCGGGCAGCAACGAGGAGGTCCAGCGTGTCAGAGGATGATCAGCGTCCGCCCGAACGGGCCAGGCGGCTGCCGCGTGCCGTGCGCGAGCGGCAGATCCTGGACGCGGCCGTCCAGGTCTTCTCGCGCCACGGCTACCACGCGGCGTCGATGGACGAGATCTCCGACGTCGCCGGTGTCTCGAAGCCGATGATCTACACCTACCTCGGCTCCAAGGAGGACCTCTTCGGCGCGTGCATCCGCCGCGAGGCGACGCGGCTGCTCGAGGCCATCCAGGCCGGCGTCCAGCCCGATCTGCCGCCGGACATGCAGCTTTGGCACGGCCTTCGGTCCTTCTACCGTTTCGTCGCCGAGTACCGCGAATCATGGACGGTCCTGCACCGCCAGGCCCTGACCGTCGGCGGGGCCTTCGCCGCCGAGATCACCGACATGCGGGCGCGGGCGATCCAGCTGGTCGCCGCGCTCGTCGTGTCCGCCGGCACCCGCAAGGGCGTCGGCGAGCAGGCCGAGTTCTCCGGTGAGGGCCTGTCCGCGGCGCTGGTCGGGGCGGCCGAGTCGCTGGCCGACTGGGCCCTCGACCACCCCGACATCTCCGACGGCGTCCTGGCGTCGTGGCTGATGAACCTCGTCTGGCTCGGCTTCAACGACCTCATCGAGGGCGAGGTCTGGAAGCCCTCAGAGTGAGGTGATCGTGCCGTCCAGGTGCGGCTTCGACTTGCTCCACAGCTCGAACGCCCAGCCCTCCGGGGTGGCCCACGACGTGAAGCCCGCCTTGGCCGGCAGCAGCACCGGCTGCTTGAAGCGGACGTCGACCGTGAACGCCGCCGGCAGCCTGCCCTCGAACGCCGCGAGTGCGTGGGCCTTGGTCCACATCCCGTGGGCGATCGCCTTCGGGAAGCCGAACAGGCGGGCCGTCAGCGGGTGCAGGTGGATCGGGTTGCGGTCGCCCGAGACCTCCGCGTAGCGGCGGCCGATGTCGCCCGGGACGCGCCAGATCGCGTCCGGGGTCGGGGGCGCCAGCTGCTCCCGCCGCGTCGGAGTACCGGACGAAGACCCGCGGCGCAGGTACGTGCTGACGTCGCTCCAGACCAGGTCGTCCTCGACCCAGGCCTCGCTGACGACGTCGAACTGGCGGCCCTTCTCGTGCGGGCGCAGGTTCTCCGCGCGGACGCGGATCGTCAGCGGCTCGTCCAGGCGCAATGGCCGCCGCTGGGTGATCCGGTTCGCCACGTGCACCATGCCGAGCAGCGGGAACGGGAAGCCCGGCTCGGTCATCAGCGCCATCTGGAGCGGGAACGCCAGCATGTGCGGGTACGTCGCCGGCAGCTCGTCGCTCAACCGGAAGCCGCAGACCGTGTTGTACGCGGCCAGGTGCGCCGGGTCGACCACGACGCCCGTGCGGACCAGCTCGGTGTCGGGCAGCGATGAGCCCGCCTTGCGAAAGCCGAGCAGCGCCTTCGGGTAGAGCGTGGCCAGGCTCGGGGTGCGGTCGAGTTCGCGGATCGCCACGTCAGGCCCCCAGCAGCGCCTGGCCGCAGACGCGGACCACGTTGCCGTTCACCGCGGCCGACGCGGGGTTCGCGTACCAGGCGATCGTCTCGGCGACGTCGACCGGCAGCCCGCCCTGGCCGAGGCTGGACAGGCGGCGGCCGGCCTCGCGGATGAACAGCGGCACCGCGGCCGTCATCTTGGTCTCGATGAAGCCGGGCGCGACGGCGTTGATCGTGCCGCCGTACGCCGCGAGCTGCGGCGCGCCGACGTTCACCATGCCGATCACGCCCGCCTTCGACGTCGCGTAGTTCGTCTGGCCGACGTTGCCGGCGATGCCCGCGATCGACGAGACGCCGATGATGCGGCCGTTCTCGTTCAGGATCTTGTCGGCGAGCAGCTTGTCGTTCACCGCGAGCTGCGAAGCGAGGTTCACCGCGATGACCGAGTCCCACGCGCTCTCGCTCATGTTGCCCAGCGTCTTGTCGCGGGTAATACCCGCGTTGTGGACAACGACGTCGACGCCGCCGTGGCGCTCCTTCAGGTACTCCGCGAGCTTCGCGGGCGCGCTCGGCGACGTGATGTCGAGCTGCAGCGCCGACCCGCCGATCTTGTTGGCCACCTTCGAGAGGTCGCCGCCCTGCGCGGGGATGTCGAGCGCGACGACGTGCGCGCCGTCGCGGGCCAGCACCTCGGCGATCGCCGCGCCGATGCCGCGGGACGCGCCCGTGACCAGCGCGACCTTGCCGTCCAGCGGCTTGTCCCAGTTCGCGGGCGCGGTGGCCGTCTTGCCCTCGGCGCCGATCCGGATGACCTGCGCGTCGACGAACGCGGACTTGGCCGAGAGCAGGAATCGCAACGTCGACTCCGTCGCCTCTTCGGCGCCTTCCGCGACGTACACGAGCTGGGCGGTCGCGCCGCGCTTCAGCTCCTTGCCGACCGAGCGCACGAAGCCTTCGAGCGCGCGCTGGGCGATCCGCTCGCGGCCTTCGACCTGCTCCGGCGGCGTGCCCAGGATGACGACGCGGCCGGACGGGCCGACGCTGCGGATCACCGGGTGGAAGAAGTCGTAGACCTCGCGCAGGCGGGCGGGCTCGGTGACGCCGGTGGCGTCGAAGACGAGCGCCGCGTGCCGGTCGGCGGCCGACGTGATGACCTCGATGCCGGCGTCGGCGAGCTGGTCGCGCACGTTCTTCTCGAGCCGCCCGCCGGGCGCCGCGCCGAGAAGTGCGGGACCCTCGAGGGCGGGTTGCCCGGGCTTGTACCGGCGCAGCGTGGCGGGGTTGGGCAGGCCGAGCTTCGGCACCACGAACTTCCCCAACGGGGTTTTCGTGAACTGCTGGTACCTGTCAGCCATCGGTTGCCTCCCGTGCAGTCTGCGTCACGTCGCAGTCTAACCTACTCCCCAGTAGGTTACAGTGTGAGAGACACGACCAGAGAGGTGAGTTCATGCCGCCGAAGCCGAAGCAACCAAAGCAGGCGCCTGCCGTGCGCAAGGTCGCGATCATCGGGGGCAACCGGATCCCCTTCGCGAGGTCGAACGGCCCGTACGCGAAGGCGTCGAACCAGGACATGCTCACCGCCGCCATCGACGGTCTGGTCAGCCGCTTCTCCCTGCAGGGCGAGGTGATCGGCGAGGTCGCCGCCGGCGCGGTGCTCAAGCACTCGAAGGACTTCAACCTGGCCCGCGAGAGCGTGCTCGGCAGCAAGCTTTCGCCCGCGACGCCCGCTGCCGACGTCCAGATGGCGTGCGGCACCGGGCTGCAGGCGATCGTCAACGTCGCCAACAAGATCGCGCTCGGCCAGATCGACTCGGCCATCGCGGGCGGCGTCGACACCACGAGCGACGCGCCGCTGGCCGTCAACGAGGACCTCCGGCAGATCCTCATCCAGCTCAACAGCGCGAAGACGCTCGGCGACCGGCTCAAGCTCGTCGCGAAGATCCGGCCCGGGCACATCGTCCCGGCCATCCCGCGCAACTCCGAACCGCGCACCGGCCTCTCGATGGGCGAGCACGCGGCCCTGACCGCGAAGATCTGGGAGATCACCCGCGAGGCGCAGGACGAACTGGCCGCGGCCAGCCACCAGCACCTCGCCGCGGCCTACGACCGCGGGTTCTTCGACGACCTCGTGACGCCGTTCCTCAAGCTCGCGCGCGACCAGAACGTGCGCCCGGACTCGACTGCGGAGAAGCTGGCCAAGCTCAAGCCGGCGTTCGGCGGCCCGGACGGCACGATGACGGCGGGCAACTCGACGCCGCTGACCGACGGCGCGTCGACCGTTCTGCTCGCCACCGAGGAGTGGGCGAAGGCGCACAAGCTGCCGGTGCAGGCGTACCTGACGTTCTCGCAGACCGCGGCCGTCGACTACGTCCACGGCGAAGAGGGCCTGCTGATGGCGCCCGCGTACGCCGTGCCGCGGATGCTCGCGAAGGCCGGGCTGACGCTGCAGGACTTCGACTTCTACGAGATCCACGAGGCGTTCGCGTCGCAGGTGCTGGCCACGCTCAAGGCGTGGGAGGACCCGGCGTTCGCCAAGGAGAAGCTGGAGCTGGACGCGCCGCTGGGCGCGATCGACCGGGCGAAGCTGAACGTCAACGGCTCGTCGCTGGCGGCCGGGCACCCGTTCGCCGCGACCGGCGGCCGGATCGTCGCGACGCTGGCGAAGCTGCTGCACGAGAAGGGGGCGGGCCGCGGCCTGATCTCGATCTGCGCGGCCGGCGGCCAGGGCGTCACCGCGATCCTGGAGAAGTAGCTTTCGTAGGGAAAGTGCCGCCTCCGACCGTCCGGGGCGGCACTTTCCCTATGAAAGTGTCAGTTGGGGAGAGCCTTCTGGGCGCGCTTCGCGAGCTTGTTGGCGCGCTTCTCGGCCTTGCGACTCAGCTTGCCGGCCGCGGCGCCGACGTCCTTCGCGGCGTGACGCGCGCGCCAGGCCGCCGACGGCTTGCCGTGCGTGTCGCCGACCGCGAGCAGGAGGCCGCCGGCCAGGCCCGCGTTCTTGAAGAACTGGATCTGCTGCTGCTGGCGCTCGCCCGGGTCCTTGATGGCCCAGAAGCTGTGCGCCGCCAGCGTCGTCGGCACGAGGCTGCCGAGGAGCAGCCCGGCCGCGAGCCGCGGCGCCTTGCCGGCCGCGAGCGCGAGACCGGCGCCGATCTTCACGGCGGCGTCGATGCGGACGAGCGTCACCGGGTCGCGCGGGACCTGCTCCGGGAGGACGTCGCCGAGCTTGTCCAAGGCGTTGTTGAGGAACGGTTCCGCCGCCTTGGCGTGGCCCTCGGCCTGCCTCAGCGCATTGATCCCGCCCGTCACGAAGATCGTGGCGAGCAGGGGACGAGCCACTCGACGGAGTATCACGGTCATTGCCTTCCTCGTACGGGCCGCTGCCTGGTCGAACCTACCGCCTGGGTGCCCGCTCGGCCCGTGCTCGAATCCTCATCGGGCTTTCTGGCGAAGTATCGTACTGATGCTAGAAAGCGCTAGAGAATCCGATGGTTGACCTTGACGCTGCGTCAACTTCTATCGTCGACGCCATGGAGTGGTCGATCCAGGACATCGCCCGCTCGGCGGGGACCACGAGCCGGACTCTGCGCCACTACGGCGCGGTCGGCCTGCTCGAGCCCAGCCGGATCGGCGGCAACGGCTACCGCTACTACGACGAGCGCGCGCTCGTCCGGCTGCAGCGGATCCTGTTGCTGCGCGAGCTCGGCCTCGGGCTGCCGGCCATCGCCGAGGTGCTCGACGGGCAGCGCGACAGCGCGGCCGCGCTCGAGACGCACCTGGACCTGCTCGAACAGGAGCAGCGGCGGATCGGGCGGCAGATCGAGTCCGTCCGCACGACGCTCCGGAAACTGAAGGGAGGTGAACGACTGATGGCAGAAGAGGTTTTCGACGGCTTCGACCACACGAAGTACGAGGAAGAGGTCACGTCGCGCTGGGGCGCCGACGCCTACCGGCGTGGTGACCAGTGGTGGAGCTCGTTGTCCGCGGCGGAGAAGCAGGCCCACCAGCAGGAGCAGCGGGACATCTGGGCCGCGTTCGGCGCGGCCGGGACAGCCGGGCTGACCCCGGACGCGGACGAGGTCCAGGCGATCACGGGCCGGCTGCACGCGTGGCTGCGACCGGCGGTTTCGTCGGTGTCCGCGGGGTACTTCGCGGGCCTGGGGCAGCTGTACGTGGACGACCCGCGGTACGGGCTGGAAGGCGCGACGGCGGAGTTGGTGCGGGACGCGATGAAGATCTACGCGGAACGGAACCTCAGTGACTAGCGCTACGTCGTAGTGCGCGCTGGGGGTAGGGACGAGCAGGGGCTGCAGACCCTGTTCGTCTCTATGTACGGCCATCCGGTCGAACATCGGCGACACGCGCTAGCCGTCTATGGCGGAATATCGGGTCCGCGCTAGATACGCCGATAGCTTGGCAGAGTGGACCCCATCCGCAACCCCTTCGCACCGGGCGCCGGGCAGCGGCCGCCTGAGCTGGCCGGGCGTGAGCGTGAGCTCAAGGCGTTCGAAGTGGTGCTGGAGCGCGTCGCGCGGGGGAGACCCGAACGCAGTCTGGTGCTCACCGGGTTGCGGGGCGTCGGCAAGACCGTGCTGCTCGGGGAGCTGCGCGCGATGGCCGTGCGGCACAAGTGGGGGGCCGGGAAGATCGAGGCGCGGCCGGACGCCGAGCTGCGGCGGCCGTTGTCCGCCGCGTTGCACCGGGCCATCCGGGACCTCGCCGTGCGGCACCGGGCGCCGGATCGGGTCGAAGAGGTACTCGGGGTGCTCAAGGCGTTCGCCCTGCGGGCCAACAAGGCCGACGCGAAGCTGCGTGACCGGTGGCAGCCGGGCATCGACGTGCCCGCCGCGCAGGGGCGGGCCGACTCCGGGGACATCGAGATCGACCTCGTCGAGCTCTTCACCGACGTCGCCGAGCTGGCCGCGGACGTCGGCACCGGGGTCGCGCTGCTCATCGACGAGATCCAGGACCTGCAGCCCGACGACGTCTCGGCGTTGTGCGCGGCCTGCCACGAGCTTTCGCAGTCCGGGGCGCCGCTCGTGGTCGTCGGCGCCGGCCTGCCGCACGTGCCCGCGGTGCTGTCCGCGTCCAAGTCCTACTCCGAACGCCTCTTCCGGTACGCCCGCATCGACCGGCTCAGCCGCGAGGACGCGGACTACGCCGTGATGGCGCCGATCGAGCGCGAGGACGCCGGGATCGAGCCGGAGGCGCTCGACGCGCTCTTCGACGCGTCCGGCGGCTACCCCTACTTCATCCAGGCGTACGGCAAGGCGGCCTGGGACGCGGCGCCGTCCGACCCGATCACGGTCAAGGACGTCCAGGTCGCGGCGCCCGAGGCGGAGTCGGAGCTGGCGGTCGGCTTCTTCGGCTCGCGCTACGAACGCGCGACGCCCGCCGAGCGCGAGTACCTGCAGGCGATGGCCGAGCTGACGCAGGGGCGCGACGAGCCGGCCGGCACCGCCGACGTCGCCGTTTTCCTCGGGCGGAAGCCGTCGTCGCTGTCGCCCGCGCGCGACAGCCTGATGAAGAAAGGCCTGGTCTACTCCGCCGAGCGGGGCCAGATCGCCTTCACCGTGCCGCACTTCGGCCACTACCTGCTCGGCCGCGACTGACCCGCTATCCGCGTTTCTGGAGCTTTCTAGCGCAGTAGCTAGAGAGCTTTAGAGACATGTATCGGGTTGCTTCGCCGTGACCACGGCCACCCTTGATCTCTCCGGCCCATACCCATCTTTGCCGATGATTCATCGGCAAGTGCGCCACATCACCGGATATCCGTTGGATTCCTTGTGAAAAAAGGCGCATACTAGAGGCACAACCACCGAGACCCTCCGAAGGGGATGCAGAAACCGATGAACAACATCGCCGCCAAGCTCCGTGCCCGTCGCGCCGAGACTCGCACTCGCCGGGCGCTGAACCGGGCGATCGACACCGCCGCG
Organism: Amycolatopsis sp. SID8362; assembly: GCF_010550475.1. NCBI lineage: Bacteria > Bacillati > Actinomycetota > Actinomycetes > Pseudonocardiales > Pseudonocardiaceae > Amycolatopsis > Amycolatopsis sp. SID8362. The sequence continues at coordinate 7,596 of NZ_JAAGNB010000624.1, read as the reverse complement.
ACCGCGACGGTCCGTCAGGAACTCATCGCGATCGCGCAGGCTCGCTCGGGCTACATGCGCTGATCTCTCACCCCGTGGCGGTCGCCCATTCGAGTGACCTATGCCACATAGTGCTCAACGTGTAACGACGCGCTAAGTGCCGTCGATACCCACTACGACCCCGTGATGCTGGCGGACCCCCGACCTGGCAGCATCGCGGGGTTTCCCATTTTCCGATAACCTTTGACTTCGTCAACGAACTTGTTGAGGTGGTCAATGAACGACGCCCAGGTCGCCGACCGCGTGGCCGCGGTCCGTGCCTTCAACCGGCTCTACACCGGGGTCATCGGCGTGCTCGACGAAGGCCCGGCCGACGCCGAGTACTCGCTGCCGGAAGCCCGGGTGCTCTTCGAGCTCGCCCACCAGGATCCGATGCCGGTCACCGACCTGCGGAAACGGCTCGAACTCGACGCCGGCTACGCGAGCAGGCTGCTCGCCCGCCTCGAGTCGCGCGGGCTGATCGCGCGCGAACGCTCGGCAGAGGACGCCCGCCGCCAGCTCGTGCGCCCGACGGCGGCCGGCCGTGCCGCGTTCGACGTCCTCAACCGCCGGTCCACCGAGCAGATCGGCGGCCTGCTCCGCCGGTTCGCCGACGAAGACCAAGAGCGCCTGCTGGCCGCGATGCGCACGATCGGCGACCTGGTCGGCACCCGCCGCCGGGACCCGGTGCTGGTCCTGCGTCCACCACGACCGGGTGACCTCGGCTGGGTGGTGGAACGTCACGGCGCGTTGTACGGCCGGGAGTACGGCTTCGACGACCGCTTCGAGGGACTCGTCGCGCGCATCGTCGCGGACTTCGTCGAGAACCGCGACGACCCGGGGCAGGCGTTCTGGATCGCCGAACTGGACGGCGAGCGCGTCGGCGGCATCGCGTGCACGCGCGCAGCCGATGACACGGCGAAGCTGCGGCTGCTGCTGCTCGAGCCGTCGGCCCGCGGCCACGGCGTCGGCAAGCGGCTGGTCACCGAGTGCGTCGAGTTCGCGCGGGCGCACGGCTACCGGGCGATGGAGCTGTCCACGGTCTCGATCCTGACGGCGGCGCGCTCGATCTACCGCGCGGCGGGGTTCCAGCTGGTCGCCGAAGCGGACTTCGACGACTGGGGCCCGAAGCTGACCGACGAGACCTGGCGCCTGGAGTTCTAGCGGGGGACGCGGCCCAGCAGGAAGAACTCGGGGTTCGGGCGCAACGCCGTCAGGTGGGCGAGGCGGTTCGACATCGCGAACAACGCCGTGATCGCGCCGACGTCCCAGATTTCGTCGTCGGTCAGGCCCGCGTTGCGCGCGGCTTCGAGGTCGCCGTCGCCGAACAGCGCGGAGTCCTGGGCGAGCGCCAAGGCCAGGTCGACGATCGCGCGGCCGCGTTCGTCCAGCTCCACCTGCCACGGGTTGCTCGACACGCGGTCGGCCAGCTCGGGGTCCTTCGCGCGGATGCGCAGGATGGCGCCGTGCGCGACGACGCAGTACGTGCAGTGGTTGGCGCCGGAGGTGGCGACGACGACCAGCTCGCGCTCGGCCTTGGTGAGGCCGCCGGAGCGTTCCATCAGGGCGTCGTGGTAGTCGAGGAACGCGCGCAGCTCGGCGGGGCGGTGGCCGAGCGCGCGGAAGATGTTGGGCACGAAGCCCGACTTCTCCGCGATGACGCCGACGCGCTCGCGCAGGTCGTCGGGCAGGTCTTCGAGGTCCACCACCGGGAACCGGCTCACCGAATCGCTCATGGGCTTCACGCTAGCCGTGGTTGGCTGGTCCCGTGACGGACTACGTCGACGGGTACTGCGAACGCGTCGCGCCCGGGCTCTGGGGAGAACCGCTCAACAGTCTCAGCAACCTGGCGTTCCTCGTCGCCGCCGTGCTCGTGTGGCGGCTGGCCAGGGGCGGCCGGACCGGGCGGCTGCTCGCCGCGTTGATCGGGCTGGTTTTCGTCGCCGGCAGCGTCTTCCACCTGCTCGCGACGCGCTGGGCGGCCGTCGCGGACTCGGGCGCCATTCTCGCCTTCGTGCTGGTGTACGCCGTCGTGTTCGCGCGCGAGTACTGGAGCCGGCGGTGGGGGTGGGTTGCCGCGCCTGGGTTTCTCGCGCTCACTGCGGTCACCACGGTGCTGGGCGGCGGGCTCTACCTCGCCCCGCTGATCGGGCTGTTCGCGTTCGCCGCGTTGCTGGCCCTGAAACGCGACGCCGCCTGGACGCACTTCGCCGTCGCGGGGGCGGTTTTCGCGCTCTCGCTGAGCTTGCGCGCGCTCGACCGGGACGTCTGCGACTACGTCCCGGCCGGCACGCACTTCCTCTGGCACCTGCTCAACGGGCTGGTGCTCTACCTCGTTTCGCGGGCGGCCATCCGTACTTAGTGGACACCGATCGGCCGCAGGTCCTTGTCGTGCTCGTCGGCCTGGTAGTCCTCGGGGTTGGTGTCGTCGGTGCCGTTGAACACCTTCAGCTGCCGCGCGATCACCGTGACGATCGCCGCGACCACCAGGTTGGCGATCAGGGCCACGAAGCCGACGTAGATCTGGACCTGGGAGCCCGCGAACGGGTGCCAGCCGAAGATCGACATGTTGCCCAGCGGCAGCGCCGACCCGCCGAAGTGGAGCTTGCCGTTGGCCGGGTTGGGGATGCCGTACAGCATGATCAGGCCCCAGCCGATGCCGACGACCCAGCCCGCGATCAGGCCCCAGCGGTGGAACCAGCGCGTGTACAGCGCGAGCGCCACGGCGGGGAGCGTCTGCAGGATCAGCACGCCGCCGATGAGCTGGAGGTCGATCGAGAACTGCGGGTCGATCAGGATGATCACGGCCACCGCGCCGAGCTTGACGACCAGCGAAGCCAGCTTGGCTTGCTTCGCCTCCTCGGCCGGGGTCGCGTTCTTCCGGATGTACTCCTTGTAGATGTTGCGCGTCCACAGGTTGGCCGCGGCGATCGACATGATCGCGGCGGGCACCAGCGCGCCGATGCCGATCGCGGCGAACGCGATGCCGGCGAACCACGAGGAGAAGGTGCTGTCGAACAGCACCGGGACGATCGTGTTGCCGTCGGCCTTGCCGGTGGCTGCGTTCGTCAGCGGCTTGACGCCCGCCGTGATCGCGACGTACCCGAGCAGCGCCAGCAGGCCGAGCACCAGCGAGTACGCCGGCAGCGCGACCATGTTCCGCTTGATCACGCTGCGGCCGCGCGAGGCCAGCACGCTGGTCAGCGAGTGCGGGTACAGGAACAGCGCGAGGGCCGAGCCCAGCGCCAGGGTGGCGTACTGGAGCTGGTTGTTGGCGTTCAGCAGGACGCCGTCGGCCTTCGACGGCGTCTTGTCGAACTTGGCCACCGCGGTGTCGAAGATGTGCGACCAGCCGCCCAGCTTCGAGGGCAGGTAGATGATCGCCACCAGGATCACGATGTAGATCAGGATGTCCTTGACGAACGCGATCAGCGCGGGCGCCCGCAGGCCGGACTGGTAGGTGTAGAAGGCCAGGATGACGAAGGCGACCAGCAGCGGCAGGTGGCCGACGATGCCGGAGCCGTTGATGCCCATCGTCCGCAGCACGGCTTCGAGGCCGACCAGCTGCAGCGCGATGTACGGCATGGTCGCGACGATGCCGGTGATCGCCACCAGCAGCGCGAGGATCGGCGAGCCGAAGCGGCCGCGCACGAAGTCGGCCGGGGTCACGTAACCGCGGACCCGCGAGACCGACCACATCCGCAGCGCCGGGAGCAGCACGATCGGGTAGACGACGATCGTGTACGGCAGCGCGTACAGGCCGAGCGCGCCGGCGCTGAAGACCAGCGCGGGCACCGCGACGAAGGTGTACGCCGTGTAGAGGTCACCGCCGAGCAGGAACCACGTGATCCACGAGCCGAACTTGCGGCCGCCGAGGCCCCATTCGTCGAGGTGGTCCAGCGCGCCGCCGCGCTGCCAGCGCGACGCCATGAAGCCCAGCACCGTGACCAGTGCGAAGAGGACGGTGAAGATGATCAGCTCGGGCCACTGCAGGTTGCTCATCGAGCGTCCCCCTCGTCCAGGTCGTCGACGCTCAGCCGGTCGGGCGCGTCCGTGGTGGGCTTGTCCCGCGTCATCAGGTAGACGATCCAGGTGGACAGCACCCCGACCGCGACCATGAGGAACTGGAACCAGTAGAAGAACGGCATCCCGAACAGCCGCGGACCGTCCACGTTGAACAGTGGCGTGACCAGGACGAGCAGCGGGACGATCAGAAGGAGGTTCCACGGGTTGAACCCGCGCCCCTTCCCGTCGTGCTTCACAGTCGACATCGACCTCACCTAACACTCCCGTAACCGACCGCCTGACCTTAGAACCTGGGTGACAGCGAGTCACGTCTGTCCGATATCGATTTGATCGCCGCGGTCCCCGATGCCGACCAACGTCGGTTGCCCCGCCCCGGCCCGCCCTATATCAATAGCCGGACTCCGCACGTGAAAAGCCAAAAAGGGGCAACCGTATGACACGACTCCGCTACGCGGTGGTGATCCCGGCGATCGCCGGCACCCTGCTGGCCGGGTTCACGCCGGCCTTCGCGGGCCAGGAGGCCGCGGCCGGCACGCAGCCGCTGAACTCCACGAACATCCCGCCGCAGTACGCGAACCAGAAGCTCGACTGGCACAAGTGCGCCGTTCCTTCCGAGCTGCCGACGGCCCCGCCCGCCGGCGCCGAGGACATGGAGTGCGCGACCTACAAGACGCCGCGCAACTGGTACCAGGCCAACGCCCAGATCGACCTGACCATCGCCGTCAGCCGCCTGAAGGCGACCAAGGACGCGACCGCCAGCGTCGTCACCAACCCCGGCGGCCCGGGCGCGCCCGGCCGGAACTTCCCGGCCCGCCTGCGCAACCAGCCCAAGCTGCGCGAGCACCAGGAGATCGTCGGGTTCGACCCGCGCGGCACCGGCAAGAGCACGAACATCACGTGCGGCGGCGCCATCGGCACCGGCTCGGACCTCGACCCGCGTGACCGCGACCGGCAGAACCTGAACCTGATCGTCGCGGCGACGAAGTACGCCGCCCTGTCCTGCCAGCAGAAGTCCGGCGAGCTGGGCCCGCTGATCAACACCGACCAGACGGTCAAGGACATCGACCTGCTGCGCGTGCTGCTCGGCCGCGACAAGATCAACTGGGTCGGCTACTCGGCGGGCACCTGGATGGGCGCGCACTACGCGCAGGCCTACCCGACGCGCACCGGCCGGTTCGTCCTCGACTCCTCGACGGAGTTCACCACGACCTGGCAGAAGTCGTTCGACTGGCAGCCGCTCGGCTTCGAGCGCCGCTGGCGGCAGGACTTCCTCCCGTGGATGGCGAAGTACGACAAGCTCTACCACTTCGGCACCACCGGTGAAGCGGCCCGCCAGACCTACGAGCAGGTCCGCTACGCCCTGACCCAGGGCGCGGTCACCCTGCCCGACGGCTCGTCCGTCTCGGCCAACGGCCTGGACTCCTTCATCGCGTCGAGCATCTACTCGAAGCGCGCCTTCCCGGGTCTGGCCGACTACCTGGTCAGCGTCCGCACGCTGACCCAGGGCACCGCGTCCGCGCAGGCCAAGACGTCGGCCGCGCAGAAGGTCAAGGCCGCCGACAAGAGCACCGACACCTCCGGCGCCCAGCCGCTGATGGTCCCGACCGACGGCGACGCCTACGACGCCAGCTTCTGGACCATCCCGTGCAACGAGGGCGCGTGGACCGGCACGGTCAACAGCGCCATCAAGGACTCGCAGAAGCTGATCGACAAGCAGCTGCCGCTCCTGGGCGCCGGCTGGTTCATCCAGCCCTGCCTGTTCTGGAAGAAGCAGCCGGCGCCGCTCCCGGTGCTGGACGGCAAGGGTGTCCCGCCGGTGCTGATCGTCGAGTCGGAGCACGACCCGGCGACGCCGATCGAGGGCGCGCGGCGCGCGCACAAGGCGTTCGCGGGTTCGCGGATGCTGACGATCACCGGCGAGGGTGACCACGGCATCTACGCCGGCGGCAACGCGGGTGTGGACAAGGTCGTGGAGGCCTACCTGGTCGACGGCGTCGTGCCGAACGACCAGAGCCTGCCCGGTATGCCACTTCCGGTGCCCGCGGGCGCCTGACACCACAAGGTGTAGTGGAGGCCCCGCCGAACGGACGTTCGGCGGGGCTTTTCCACACCTGTGCACAGAGTTGTCCACAGGCAGTGGACAACTCGAGTGGTATTAGTATTGGGCCCATGGTTCGAGTACCGCTGACAGACGACGAGCGCGAGCGAGGCGAGCGCCTCGGCCAGGCGCTGCGGACGGCGCGGGCCGGCCGGAGCATGGTCGACGTCGCCGCCGAAGCCGGGATCTCGGTCGAGACGCTCCGGAAGATCGAAACCGGGCGGATCCCGACGCCGGCGTTCTTCACGGTCACGGCCATCGCCGACGCCGTGGGCCTGCCGCTGGACGAGCTGCGCGCGGCGGTCGAACCCGCCGCGGCGCCGTCGCTCAGCCAGGCGAGTTAGACCGGGCGCAGCTGGTTCACGATGTGGTCGCGGTCGTTGAGGAACGCGCAGGCCGCCACCGGCAGGTCGTAGCTGTTGAGCAGCTTCTCGAAGTCGGAGAACTCGTCCGCCGAGAAGGCGAAGCCCAGCTTGACCGCGTGCGCGGCCAGCACGTCCCCCAGCTCCTCCCATTCGCCGGACCACAGCAGCGTCCGGTAGTGCGTGTAGTCCTCGGCGGAGAGCCGGTCGGCGAGGCCGGTCAGGACGCTGTCGGCGAAGAAGCTGATGCGGTTGCCCTTGAGGTCGGCGACCGTCGGGTTCGCCGGGTCGCGGGCGGTGTCCGGGTTGCGGACGACGCCGGGACCCGCCACCGGGTAGGCGGTGTGCACGTGCCCGTTCTCCTCGACCAGGACGATCAGGTGCACGTTGTACCGCTCGCCGGCGCAGCGCCAGCGGCCGTTCGGCTGGCGCCGCCGGGCCTCGCTGGGGTCGTTCGCGACGTCCTTGACGACCGAGATGATCTGCTCGTCGGTCCAGCCGGCCGGGAACTCGCTCGTCGCCCGCCGCCCGACGCCCGGTGCGTGTCCGCCGCCCACTGGCTGCTCCCTTCGTCGGAGCGAGCGTAGGTCAAACGGCGGCAGCGAGCACCACGATCCCGATCGCCTGGAGGTCGAGACCGCGGAACAGCTGGCGCACGAGGTTGGCCGGCATCGGGCCCATCGGGGTGTCGACGAACGCCGGATTGCCGTAGTCGACGGCGGTCCGGGTGACCGTGCGCAGGATCGAGAGCACCGACAGCGGCACCGCCAGCCAGGCGCCGAGGCCGAACGACGTCCCACCCGCGAGGGTGACCACGGCGAGCAGCGCCGCCCAGCAGATCCCGATGCCCGCGAGCGCCAGCCCGTGGGTCAGCACCAGCTCGCGGTTCGAGGTGCCGAGCCACCGGCGACGGCCGGGGTTGCGCCAGAGCTCGCCGAGCCCGCCGGCGAACGGCGTGAGCGCGACGTACGCGCCGATGCCGACGAGGACCGCGCCCGGCACGGTCGGCAGTGCGATGTGGGCGACGACGACCGCGAAGCCGACCAGTGCCGCCGCGCCCGCGTACCGGGAGCGGCCGAGCGTGCCCGCGAA
>NZ_JAAGNB010001830.1:0-7129 GCF_010550475.1 Amycolatopsis sp. SID8362 | reverse complement strand
GCTCCGGGTGCCGGACGCGCCGGCGGCGGGCGGCTCCCCGGCCGGCGAGCTGCGGGCGCTGCGCCGGCCGCTCGTGTGGCTGGTGGTGGTGACCGCGTCGATCGGGATCGCCGGCTTCTTCGCGGTGAACAGCTACCTCGCGCCGATCACGACGTCGGTCACCGGGCTCTCGCCGGGCGCGGTGCCGTGGGTGCTGGTCGCCGTGGGGCTCGGCATGACCGTCGGCAATTTCCTGGGCGGGTGGCAGGCGGACCGGAACCTGCGCCGCGCCCTGCTGACCGGCTTCACGGCGGTGATCGCCGCGAACGTCTACTTCGGACTGGCGGTGGGCTCGGCGTTCGGGCTCTTCACCGGCGCGTTCCTGATCGGCGGGTCGATCGTCTTCCTGGGCCCGGTGCTGCAGTCCCGGCTGATCGAGGTGGCCCCGGGCGCCCAGCTGATGGGCGCGGCGCTGAACCAGTCGGCCTTCAACACGGCCAACAGCCTCGGCGCGGCACTGGGCAGCGTGGTCATCGCGGCGGGACTGGGCTACCGCGCGACGGCGTGGGCGGGCGTGGTGGTCAGCGTCGTCGGGCTCGCGCTGGCGCTGGCCGGGGTCGCGGTGGACCGCCGTGCCGCGGCCACGCCCGAGCGTTGCGCCATCCGGAGGTAATTTTCGCGCCGCGCCCCGGAAACCGCGGGAAAAGCGTTACCAGCGGTTCCGGAAAACGCCGTCTTCGTCGCTCCGACGTGTGACGCGCGTCCCTTCGTTACGCATCGTTCGGCGCATTTCCGCTCGATCTGCGTGGGCCTGTGCGCGCCGCCGTAACCCGTTGAGCCCTGTGCGTGGGGCGCTCCGGGTGACATTGGCGAATTCCGCTAACAAATCCGCGCGCGGTTCGTCTTTTTCCAGGCACCCCACGCCGGATCTCGAAAGGGACGTCCATGTCGCGAAGATCGATTTTCGTCGCTCTCACCGCGGTCAGCGCGCTGCTGGCCCCGACGGCGGTCGCGGCCGCCGCACCACCGGGGGTCGATCCGGCCACCGTCGACCTCACGCTCGCCGCCGGGCAGAGCACCACCGTCACCAAGCACGTCACCACCTCGGCCGTGCCGCCGAACCCCGACCTCGTCCTGCTCGCCGACACCACCGGCAGCATGGGCAGCGCGATCTCGAACGTCCGCGCCAACGCCAACGCCATCACCGGGGACGTGCTCGCCGCGCAGCCGACCGCCCAGTTCGGCGTCGCCGAGTACAAGGACTTCACCGACACCGTGCCGTTCAAGGTCAACCAGGGCATCACCGGCGACACCGCCGCGGTCCAGGCGGGCACGAACCAGTGGGTGGCCTCCGGCGGCGGGGACTTCCCCGAAGCCGACCTCAACGCGCTGTACGAACTGGCCACCGGCGCGGTCACCTTCCGCCCCGACGGCACCCGCATCGTCGCCTGGTTCGGCGACGCGCCGTCGCACGACCCCAGCGGCGGGCACTCCCTGGCCGACACGATCGCCGCGCTCAAGGCGGCGAACATCCGCGTCGTCGCCGTCAACGTCGGCGCCCTCGACGCCGAGGGGCAGGCCACGGCCATCACCGAAGCCACCGGTGGCGTGCTGCTGAACAACGTGCCCTCGGGCCAGGTGTCGCAGGCCATCCTGGCCGGCATCAAGTCCATCGAGGTCACGGTGACCCCGAAGGTGACGGCCTGCGACCCGCAGCTGACCGTGACCAACGCGCCGGCGAGCGTGAAGGTGACCAGCGGCGACGTCGCGACGTTCACCGAGACCGTCGCCGCCGCGGGCAGCGCCGCGCCGGGCACGTACCACTGCACGGTCGACTACCAGGTCGACGGCGTCTCGCGCGGGTACGTCGAGACGACGACCGTGCGCGTGCTCGGTTTGAGCGTCAACGACGTCTCGGTCGCCGAAGGCTCCGGCGGTGCCCCGGTGCCGGCGACGTTCACGGTGTCCCTGCTCGGCGGCGCGAGCCCGGACCCGGTGAGCGTCCACTACGCCACCGCGAACGGCACCGCCACCGCACCGGCCGACTACGCGGCCACGAGCGGGGACCTCACCTTCGCACCGGGTGAGACGGCCAAGCCGGTGACGGTCCTGGTCAACCCGGACACCGTCGACGAGCCGGACGAGACGTTCACCGTGAACCTCTCCGCCCCGGTCGGCGCCGGGCTGGTCGACCCGACCGGCGTCGGCACGATCCTCGACGACGACCGCGACGGCGTCTTCTCCTGCACCGGCACCGCGGCGAACGTCATCGGCATCACCGCCGCCGTGGCGAACCCGCAGAACCTGCCGTGCGCCGACGACAGCGAGACCGTCCTCGACGCGACGCTCAACGCGGGCCTGATCAAGGTGCAGACGCACGCGCTGACGTCGTCGACCGACCTGACCCCGGACAACCAGTCCGCGGCCCCGGCGGCCGGTGACCACGCGCAGGCGTCGGCCAAGATCGACAAGACGGTGATCAGCACGGTCGGGCTGACGATCGAGCTGGGCGTGATCCAGTCCCAGGCGGCGGCGACCTGCCAGCCGGTGACCGGCGGGCTCGCCCCGGCGCTGACCGGCAGCTCGAACGTCGCCTCGCTGAAGATCAACGGCGTCTCGGTCACGGTCGGGTCCGCGCCGCTGACCATCCCGCTGGTGATCGGCACGCTGAAGCTGAACGGCCAGACCGTGTCCGGCGGCGTCGTGAAGCAGCAGGCGGTCGCGCTGGACACCGCGCTCGCGAAGATCGTGCTGGCGGAGTCCCAGGCCGACGTGCACGGCACCGCCGCGCACCCGGCGGGCAACCCCTGCCGCCGGTGATCCGGTGAACCCGGGCCGGGGCGGACACCGAGTCCGCCCCGGCCCGTCCGCGTCAGTTCGGGGGCTGCTGGTACCCGGGCTGTGCGTACCCCGGGCCCGCGAACCCGGGGTACGCAGTGGGGCGCGGCCGGCCGCCCTTGAAGACCGCGAGCGCGACCAGGAGCCAGGAGATCACCACGGCGACGTCCAGCGGGATGGCCACCGCCATGAAGATCAGGCTGAGGTCGTCGGCGCTCAGGTGGTTTGTGTGCATCCAGGACGCCGCGTCCAGCGACACGAACCGCCACGCGATGCCCAGCACCGTCGTCAGGAGCATGATGACGAAGGCGGCCACCATCAGGCCCGAGCCGCTCTGCGCGCGTCCCCTGATCGCGAAGATCAGGCCGAGCAGGCCCACCACGAGCAGCAGTACCCGCGGGATGATCTCGATGGTCGTCACAGCCAGGGGTGTCATGGGCCGATCGTAGGCGGTGGCGGGGGCGCGCGGAGGCGATTCGCGGATGGAAGCCGTTTGAAAGTCCGGCCTGCGATCGTTCGGGAAACGAAAGGGATCGAACGATGAAACGTGCTGGTGCGGCCGCCTTGCTCGTCGCGGCCTTGGTCACGCTCCTCGCCCCGGTGGCGACCGCGGCGGAAGGGCCGGCGCCCGTCGCCGGCATGGGCGGTGGTCCTTACATCGGGGATGTCCCGGCGCCGGGCGCCGGGGACCGCTGAGGGCCTTCCCACCACGGCGGCACCGGGGAAGCACGCCGTCGCCCTAGGGGTTCTCCCAGACTTTCATCGCCCTCGCGGACGCGGGTGCCGGGGCGGGGTAGAACCGGGGCATGGTGAGCACGGAACCCGGAATCGTCGGCTTCCCGCGGCGGGCGCCCGGTCAGGTCACTCCGCCCGACGGGTACGCCGAGCTGCGGGCCCGGCCCGGGTTGTGCCGGACCGTCCTGCCCGGGGGGACGCCCGTCTGGCTCGTCGCCCGGCACGAAGACGTGCGGGCCGCGCTGACCGATCCGCGGCTCAGCTCCGACCCGTCGAAGCCCGGGTTCCCCGCCACCGGTGGGGCGCCGGAAGCGCTTCCCGGGTGGTTCGTCGCCATGGACGCGCCCGAGCACACGCGGTACCGGAAGCTGCTCATCCCCGAGTTCACCGTGCGGAAGGTGCGGGAGCTGCGGCCCGGCATCCAGCAGGTCGTCGACGAGCGGATCGACGCCATGCTGGCCGCCGGGAACTCCGCGGACCTCGTGTCCGCCTTCTGCCTCGTGCTGCCGTCGCTGGTCATCTGCCAGCTGCTGGGCGTGCCGTACGAGGACCACGAGCACTTCGAGTCGCGCACCCGCGTCCTGGTCAGCCTCGCTTCGACCGCCCGGCAACGGGAAGTCGCGCTGGGGGAGATCAACACCTACCTCACCGAACTCATCGCGGCGAAGCGTGCGAAGCCCGGCAAGGACCTGATCAGCCGGCTCATCGACGGCGGCGCGGTCGACGACGCCGAACTGCTGGGCGTGGCCATGCTGCTGCTGGTCGCCGGGCACGAGACCACCGCGAACATGCTGTCGCTCGGGGTCGTGATGCTGCTGGAGAATCCTCAGTGGATCGGGCACGAGGGCGTCATCGAAGAGCTGCTGCGGTTCTTCTCCATCTCCGACGTCGTCAGCCTGCGCGTCGCCACCGAGGACCTCGAGATCTCGGGCCAGCTGATCCGCCGCGGTGAAGGGGTCGCGCCGCTCGGGCTGGCGGCGGGGCACGACGGCGCCGTGTTCGAGGACGCCGGCGAGTTCTGCCCGGCCCGCTCGGCGCGCCACCACGTCGCCTTCGGGTACGGGATCCACCAGTGCATCGGGCAGCACCTGGCCCGGCTCGAAATGGACGTCGCGCTGACGACGTTGTTCGAGCGGGTGCCGCGGCTGCGCTTGGCCCTGCCGGCCGACGAGCTGGAGTTCAAGCACGACGGAGTCCTCTTCGGACTCTACGAGCTGCCGGTGCGCTGGTAGCTCAGGCGGTCAGGACGTTCACGCCTTCGCGCTCGATTTCCGCGGCCACCGTGGAATCGATGCCGCCGTCGGTGATGAACGTGTCCACTTCGGACAGTTCGGCGAAGCGGGCGAAGTGGTCGTTGCCCACCTTCGTGTGGTCGGCGAGTAGCACCACACGGCGGGCGCCGGCGATCGAGGCCCGCTTGACCATCGCTTCCGCCGGGTCCGGGGTGGTCAGGCCGCGCTCGACCGACAGGCCGTTGGTCGCCATGAACGCCACTTCGACGAACGTTTCGCTCAGCGAGTGCAGTGCCCACGAGTCGACCGACGCGAGCGTGCGCGCCCGGAGGCGGCCGCCCACCAGCATCACCGTGAGGTTGGGCCGCTTGGACAGCGTCAGCGCGATGTTCACCGAGTTGGTGACGACCGTGAGGTTGCAGTCGATGGGAAGCGCTTCCGCGAGGTGCGCGGTGGTCGTGCCCGCGTCGAGCAGGATCGCGCCCTCGGCGGGCAGTTCGGCGAGCGCGGCCTTGCCGATGCGCTTCTTTTCCGCCGTCATCACGCTTTCGCGGGTGTTCAACGCCGGTTCGAAGCCCAGCCGCTCGATGGGGATCGCCCCGCCGTGCACCCGGCGGAGCGACCCGTGGCGTTCCAGCGTCGTGAGGTCGCGGCGGATCGTCTCCGTCGTCACGGCGAACTCGCCCGCGAGCTCGGCCACGTCGACCCGGCCGCGCGACCGGGCCTGCTCGAGGATCAGCTGCTGACGCTCTTCCGCGTACACCGCGACCCCCGCTCATGTCGTTCTGTGTTGATGCTGATGTTACTTTATGTTGAATCACGCCCGGAGTGCAATGCCGCCGCGGGGGCGCTGAGGGCTTGCAGCTCACGCTGGAGCTCGGCGTTCACCGCGCTCTGGTGCCGGGCGAGGAAGAAGTGGCCACCGGGGAAGACCTCCAGCCGGAAGCCGCCTTCGGTGTGCTCGCCCCAGTTCCCGGCCTCCTCGGCGGTCACCTTCGGGTCCTGGTCGCCGATCAGCACGGTGATCGGGCAGCGCACGCGGCGCCCGGCCGGGCAGGCGTAGGTTTCGATCGCCCGGTAGTCGGCGCGGATCGCGGGCAGCGCCATCCGCAGGATCTCGTCGTCGCCGATGACCGTCCGGTCCAGCCGGTTGAGCTCCCGGACCTCGTCGAGCACGCCGTCGTCGTCGCGCTCGTGGACCCGCTCGTCGCGGAACGTCGAGGGCCCGCGCCGCCCCGACGCGACGATCGCCCCCGGCGCCCGCAGGCCGCGCAGTTCCAGCCGCCAGGCGGTTTCGAAGGCGAGGACCGCGCCCATGCTGTGCCCGAAGAAGACAGCGGGCTTGTCGGACAGCTCGGCCAGCTCGTCGGCGAGGAGGTCGGCCAGCGCGGCGACCGAGTCGACGTTCGGCTCCCGCCGCCGGTCCTGCCGCCCCGGGTACTGCAGCGAAACGACGTCGACGTCCGGCGCGAACCGCGCCGAGACCGGGTGGAAGTAGCTGGCCGAACCACCGGCGTGGGGGAAGCACACGAGCCGGGTGCCCGCGCCGGGCGCGGGGTGGTAGCGGCGGATCCACGACGTCGTGGCGTTGTCCGCGATGTTCACGAGAGCGTTTCCCTTCGGCGCGGGGTCAGGTCCGTCAGTGAACCCCGGCCCGGGCCACGGATTCCTTAGTGTTGCCGCTCACACGCCGGGTTCCCGCCCGGCTCGGGTGTAGTGAATGACTCATTCATGTCGTCAGAGGACATGAATGAGTCATTCACGTCATCCGGCGCCGCGGAATCCGCCGAGGTTCGGGGTTTTCCGGGTCGGCGGCGACCTACCGTCGGCGGGGCACGCGATCGGCCGTGCCCCGACGGGAGGAGTCCTGATGACCGCTGACGCGCTCACCGCCGCCCGGCGCAAGGCGAGCGAGCTGCGCCGTGCCATGCAGTCGCTGCACCGGATCCACGGGGACACCCCGCCGATGCGGCGGCTGATGAGCGACCTCGGCTGGATCGAGAGCGGGCTCGGCGAGCTGCCCGCCACGCCGCTCGCGGCCGCCGATCGGGTGCTCGTGCCGGACACGCCGTACGCCAGGGAAATGTGGCACGGCGCCGACGACGAGGGGCTGGGCGGCCGCCGCCTTCCGTGAAAGCAGGGTGAGGATGGCGGAGGTGACGGCTGTCGCCGGGCGCGTGGTCGGCCGGCGGCGGGAGCTGGAGGTCCTCGGTTCGGCGTTCGCCAACGCGCGGGCCGGGTCGGCGACCCTGGTGCGGGTGCGCGGGGCGACCGGCACCGGCAAGACGGCGTTGCTGGCGGAGTTCGCGCGGTCGGTCGGCGACCGCGCGGTCGTGCTGTCCGAG
>NZ_JAAGNB010001772.1:0-10151 GCF_010550475.1 Amycolatopsis sp. SID8362 | reverse complement strand
GCGGACGCCGAGCGGGTCGAGCGGACCGCGGCGGCCGAGCAGCAGCTCGCGCAGCACCTCGGCCCGGACGGGCGCGTCCGGCGTCGCCACGTCGCCGCGCCGCGCGGCTTCGACCAGTTCACGCTCGGCCGGCGTCAGTTTCTCGAGCACCGGGAGCGGCGGGAAATCGGTCACCGATCACCCAGGCGGGCGCAGCGCGTCGAGCAGCAGGTCCGAGTAGTGGTCGCCGATCTGGCGGGCGGTCAGCGGACCGCCGCGCCGGTACCACGAACCCAGGTGGTGCACCGAGCCGAAGAAGAAGTCGACGACGACGTCGGCCGGCTTGTCCGTGCGGAACTCCCCCGACGCCTGGCCCTCTTCGACCAGGGCGCGGAAGCGCTCGTGGTACTTGCGGCGCTCAGCGCGGACGGCCTTGCGCTTGTCCGGGGACAGCTGGTGCATGGACTGCAGGAAGATCGTGTTGTCGTCGAGGTTGTCGATGCTGGACACGACGACGTCGGACGCGGCGGCGGCGAGCCGTTCCCGCAGCGGCGCGCCGGAGTCGGCGACGCTCTCCAGCTGGCGGGTCTGCTCGCGCAGGACACGGGCGTAGATCTCGTAGAGCAGGTCGTCCTTGGAGTCGAAGTAGTGGTACATCGCGCCCTTGGTGACGCCCGCGGCCTCGACGATCTCCTGGACCGACGTGCGGTCGAAGCCCTTCTTCGCGAAGAGTTTCGTGGCGTGCTCCAGCAGCCGCCGGGGCACGGCGGCCTGGTCGTCCCCGGTCGCCTCGCCCGGCTTGCGGGTGCTCGCTCGGGTCACGGCAAGATCCCCTCTTCGTCCATCCATGCCCCCGCCACCACCCTCAGCGGAGGCGCTGCGCGCCGCTGGTTGATTCGAACGCACAGGATAACGGCTCAGGACTCCCCGGCCAGGAACCGCCGGGGGTTGTCCACGAGCATCGTCGTGATGTCCGTTTCGGACACCCCGCGCTCCCGCAGCGCGGGCAGCACGTCCCGGGTGATGTGCAGGTAGTGCCAGTTCGGCGTCAGCACGGGCAGCTGCTCGGCGGGCAGCCAGTCGATGTAGCAGGACGCGTCGTGCGAGAGCACCATGCTGCCCGCGTACCCGCGCTCGCACATCGCCGCGACGGTGGCCACCCGCTCCTCGAACGGCAGCAGCAGGTCGAGGCCGAACCGGTCCATCCCGAGCAGCGACCCGCGGTCGGCGAGCTCGGTGAGGTACCCGAGGTCCGTCGAGTCCCCGGAGTGCCCGATCAGCACGCGGCTCAGGTCGACGCCTTCGTCCTCGAAGATGTTCTGCTGCTCCAGCCCGCGGCGCGTGCCGGCGTGGGTGTGCGTCATGATCGGCGTGCCGGTCTCGGCGTGCGCCTTCGCCACCGCGCGCAGCACGCGTTCGACGCCGGGCGTGACGCCGGGTTCGTCGGTGGCGCACTTGAGGAGCCCGGCCTTGACGCCGGTGCCGGCGATCCCGTCCCGGATGTCCCCGACGAACATCCCGACGAGCGGGTCCTCGCCCTGCAGCAACGTTCCCGGCCCGCGGAAGTGCAGGTAGTGCGGCACGTCGTTGTAGGTGTACAGCCCGGTCGCGACGACGATGTTGACCTCGGCCGCGGCGGCGACCCGCTGCACGCGCGGGATGTACCGGCCGAGCCCGATCACCGTCGGGTCGACGATCGTGTCGATCCCGGCGTCCTTCAGCTCCTCGAGCCGCCGGATCGCCTCGGGGACGTGCTCGTCCTCGCGGAACCCTTCGTGCTCCGGGTAGTTCTCGGCGAATTCGGGGCTGAGCACGAAGAGGTGTTCGTGCATCAGCACCCGGCCCAGCGCTTCCGGCGCGATCGCGCCGCGGACGGTCTCGACCATCAGCCCCTCGCCCGCAGTTCGCGGCGGAGGATCTTGCCGCTGGTGGTCTTCGGCAGTTCGTCGAGCACCACGACGGTGCGCGGGTACTTGTAGGCGGCGAGCCGTTCCTTGCACCACGCCACGAGTTCCGCCGGATCGGCGTCGGCTCCCGGCGCGGGGCTGACGTAGGCCTTGACGGTCTCGCCGCGGTACTCGTCGGCGATCCCGACGACGGCGGCTTCGCGGACGGCCGGGTGCGTGTAGAGGACGTCTTCGACCTCGCGCGGCCAGACCTTGAAGCCGGACGCGTTGATCATGTCCTTCTTGCGGTCGACGACGTAGACCCAGCCGCGCTCGTCCATGAACCCGATGTCGCCGGTGAGCAGGCGCCCGCCGGGAAGGGCTTCGGCGGTGGCGTCCGGCCGGTTCCAGTAGCCCGGGACGACCATCGGGCCCTCGACGGCGATCTCCCCGGGCTGCCCTAACGGCAGCTCTTCGCCGTCCTCGCCGAGGATCCGCACGATCGTGTCCGGCACCGGCAGGCCGATCGAGATGGTGCCCGACGCCGGGTCGATCGGCGCTTCGAGCGTCCCCGGGACGACGACGCAGCCGGCGCTGGTCTCGGTGAGGCCGTAGCCGTTGTGGATGTAGTGCCCGGTCTTCGCGCGGAACGCCTCGACGACCGCGGGCGGCAGCGCGGCGCCGCCGGAGTACAGCAGCGCGAAGGACGCGAAGTGGTCGCGGCTGAAGGACGGGTGGGCCATCAGCGCCATGTACGCCGTGGACGGCCCGACCGTGTACGACGGCCGGTGTTCCAGGAAGGCGTCGAGCACGACCCCGGGGTCGAAGCGGTAGGCCAGTGCGAGGGTGCCCTCGATGTCGATCGCGGAGCCGAGTTCGCAGACCATGCCGGTGATGTGGAACAGCGGCGCGAGCCCGAACAGCGTCGAGCCGGCGGGCAGGCCGCTGAACGAGCCGAGCCCGGCCGCGTTGGTGCCGATGTTGCCGTGGGTGTTGGTGGCGCCCTTCGGCGTGCCGCTGGTGCCGGAGGTGTAGCTGATCAGGGCGGTGTCGTCGAGTGCGAAGGCGGGCTCCGGCGGCTTCTCCCCCGGCGTGTTCGCGGCTTCGAGGAGTTCGGTGGCGCCCGGGGTTTCTTCCTTCTCGACCTTGGCCAGCACGCGCTCGTCGTCGCGGGTCTGGAACTCGAGTTCGCTGGTGGTGAGCGAGATTTCGACGGCGCTGCCCTCGACGGTCTTCGCGATGTAGGCGTTCCAACCGCGCTGCGAGCAGACGATCGCCTTGACGCCGGCGTCGGTGAGCACGTGGGTGAGCTCGCGCTCGCGGTACATCGGGTTGACCGGGACGACGATGCCGCCCGCCTTCCACGCGCCGAGCAGCGCGATGACGAACTGCGGGATGTTCTGCAGCACCAGGGCGAGCCGGTCGCCGCGGGCGAAGCCGTTCCGGGTCAGGTACCGCGCGACGCCGTCGGAAAGCCGGTCGACGTCCCGGTAGCTCAGCCGCGCGTCGAAGTACGCGATGGCCGCCCGGTCGGGGACGTGGTCCGCGGCGCGGCGGAACGCCTCGGGCAGCGTCGTCGGCTCCGCCGGTCCCGCGTCGCGCACCCGTTCGTCGTAGCTCGCGAGCCAGGGCTTCGCGTCGTACCAGCTCATCCAGTGACCTCCCTTGGACACCGACCGGTCGGTATGTCGACGCTAGGAGGCGACCGTGGTCCGCGTCAAGCCCCGGACTCGGGCGGGAAATGCAGAACTCGCCTTTCACCGCTGAATACGTACGCCGGTTCGGAATGGTTCAGAATCTCTCCGTTTGCCGCTTCGCACTGGACAAATGCCTGGTGGAGCCGCCACGATGGCTTTCGCGGCCGCTCGGCCGCACCATTCGGAAAAACCGCGCACTGCCCGTGTGGTCCCCTTGTGTTCACGCTAACTTGGAGTGATTCATGCCTGCTACCGGTGGACGGCACCGCCTCTCGCGGCGGACGAAGATCGCGACGGCGGCCCTCGGCCTCGCGATCGCGGCGGGAGCGCTGGTGATCGCGACGACCGTCGGCGACCCCGGCGCCGCCAACGCGGCGTCGGGCGGGCAGATCACCTGCCCGGACGTGGCGAGCCGGCTCCCCGCGGTCCCGGCCCAGGCGCAAGCCGAGGTCCAGCGCAACCTGCAGCTGCTCGACACGCAGATCTCCGAAGCCAACAACCGGCTCGTCACGACGCAGGGCCAGGGCGGACCCAACTTCGTGCGGAACGCGATCCTCGGCCCGCTGCAGGACAAACGCACGTCGACGATCGACCGGATCGCCATCGCCATCGGCCGCCAGGGCGAGAAACCCCAGAACCTGGGCGGTCTGGCGGCGTGTTCACTGGGCGGCCAGACCGGTTCCGGCGCGGCCACGTCGCAAGCACCGGCTCCCGTGCAGAGCACCGCCTCCGCCGGTCAGATCAGCTGCCCCGACGTGGAAAGCCGGCTCCCGGCGATCCCCGCCCAGGCGCAGGCCGAGGTCCAGCGCAACCTGCAACTGCTGAACACGCAGATCGCCGAAGCCAACAACCGCTTGGTGACGAGCGCCGGGCAGGGCGGTCCGAACTTCGTCCAGAACGCGATCCTCGGCCCGCTGGAGGACAAGCGCGTCGCGACGATCAACCGCATCGCCACGGCGATCGGGCGCAACGCCGAGAAGCCGCAGGGCCTGGACGCACTGGCGCCGTGTACCCGCTGACGCGGTCGTGAGTGTTCGGTCGGGTTCTAACCCGACTAAACACTCACGACCAGGGCGCTGATCCGCAGGAATCCCTTCGCGGTCATCGTCAGCCGCACTTTCGTGCCCACCACGGGATCGAACTCGAGCGTCGTCGGGTCGTTCGAGCCGCTCCCCCAGGTGATCCGGAGGTTCCGCACCGGCTCCCACCCCCGCGCCGTGTGGACGGCGACCTCGGCCGCCGACGGCAGCCCGTGCTTCGCGTCGACGACGAACCGGGCGGTGAGCCCCGCGATCCGCTGTGCCGCGGGCCAGGCCAGCGACACCCAGTCCCCCGCCCGCGGCCGGCTCACCGCGGCCAGCGTCGCCGTCGCCTGCTTCACGTAGAAGTTGGACCAGCCGGTCGCCGGGTCGCCGTCCAGCATCGCCGCCGGCAGCGTGTCCGGCGCGCCGGAGTAGCTCGCGTCCGCGGCCACCGCGACCACCGGCGCGGCGACCTCGACCGCCCGCGCCCCGGGACCGTTGCGCTGCCCGAGTTTGGTGCCCGGCAAGGTGATCCGGCCGGATACCAGTCCCGGCGCGGTCGCCGTCACGGTGATCGGACCGCGGCCGCCGGTCGCCGCGATCACCGCCACCGCCTGCCCGTTGAACGCCGGGATCGTCGGCTGCTGGTAACTCTGGGCCAGTTCCTGACGGCCGTTGTCGACCCCGGCGACCCGCCCCGGCCCGGCGACGGCGAACCGCAGCACCGGTTCGCCACCGGGCACGACCACACCGCGTTCGTCCACAACGGACGCCGTCACGAACGCCATCGCCCCGGTTTCGGCCCGATCCGGTGCGGTCAGCGTGATCGCGTGCGCGGGCCCGGCCGTGACGACCCGGTCCCGGGCCACTTCGCGGCCGCCGTCCCGGGCGATCGCGGTCAGCGTGCCGGGTTCGAACGGCACCGTCCACGTCAAGTGCAGCTTGCCGGAGCTGCCGGTCGGGCTGGTGTAGCTGCCGGACGGGTCGTTCTTGTCGTCGCCGGACGGCTCGGTCGTCTCCAGGTACGGCCGTCCGTCCACAGTGGTCTTGCGGTCGAACTTCTTCGTCCCCAGCGAACGGCCGTTGAGCACCAGCTCGACCGTGTCCACAGTGGAGTACACCCACACCGCGACCGGTTCGCCCGGCCGGTGCCCGGTCCAGTCCACCGGCGTCAGGTGCACCATCGGCCCGGCCGTCCACTGGCTGCGGAAGAGGTGGAAGGCGTCCTTCGGCAGGCCCGCGCTGTCGATCGCGCCGAAGAACGACGTCTTGACCGGGAAGACGTCGTACGGCGTCGGCTCGCCGAGGTAGTCCTGCCCGGCCCAGAGGAACTGGCCCTGGCAGAACTTCCGGTCCCGGTCCTTCTTCAGCGAGTACTCGCCGCTGAAGGTCCACGAGGCGAGGTTGTTGTCGTAGGACGACGTCGCCCGCTTGCCGGGCGTGTGGTTCTCGCCCGTGTTGAGCAGGTCCGGGTCCTGGTACACCCCGCGCGTCGAGGTCGCCGACGACGACTCCGACTCGAAGAAGAACTTGTCCGGGTACTTCGCGTGCAGCCCGTCGATCGACTGGGCGGTGTTGTAGTTGACGCCGAGGCCGTCGAGCTGCCGCAGGATCAGGTCCTGCGGCGAGCCCGGCGCGGGGACGCCGCGGTAGCGGTCGGACCCCATGACCACCGGCCGGGTCGGGTCGATCGCCCGGACCGCGGCGATCAGGTCCGCCGCGATGGCCGGGCCGCCCGCCATCGACGCGTCCGGCACCTCGTTGCCGATCGACCACAGCACGACCGACGGCGAGTTCTTGGCCGCGTGCACCATTTCCGCGATGTCGCGCCCGCTCCACGCGTCGAAGTCGCGGTGGTAGTCGAACTCGACCTTGCCGGTGCGCCAGCAGTCGAACGCCTCGACCATCAGGAGGATCCCGAGCCGGTCGCAGACCGCCACCAGCCGCGGGTCGGGCGGGTTGTGCGCGGTCCGCAGCGCGTTGGCGCCCATCGAGAGCATCAGCCGCATCTGGTGCTCCAGCGCGGCCTCGTCGACGACCGCGCCGAGCGCGCCCTGCGTCGAGTGCAGGTTGACCCCGCGTAGCTTCACCGGCACGCCGTTGAGCGAGAACCCGTCGTCCGGGTGGAACGCGAAGTGGCGGAACCCGAAGTCCGTGGTGGTCGTGTCGAGCACGCGCCCGGCCACGACGACGTCGGTGCGCACCGCGTACAGCCGGGGCCGTTCGGTCGACCACAGCTGCGGCGCGGCGACCTCCGGCGTGGTGACCGCCGTCGCCGTCCGGCCGGCGGGCACGGCCACGGTCGCCGAGCCGCTGGCCGCCACCCGGCCCGCCGGATCGGTGACCGTCGTGCGCACCTCGGCCACCACCGCGACGGCGGAGTCGTTCGCGACGTCCGTGGCCACCCGCACGGTCCCCCGGCCGGCGGCGATGTCCGGCGTCGTGACGAACGTGCCGTGCCGGGCCACGCGCACCGGCTCGGTGACGACCAGCCGCACACGGCGGAAGATGCCGCTGCCGGAGTACCAGCGGCTGCTGGGCAGCGGGTTCACCGCCCGCACGGCGAGGACGTCCGGCGTCCGGCCGTCGGTGTGCACCCGGCCGGTGAGGTCGAAGGCGAACCCCGTGTAGGCGTACGGGTGGTTGCCGAGCAGCTCGCCGTTCAGGTACACGTGCGCGTCCGAATAGACGCCGTCGAATTCGATCGAAACGCGCTTCCCGGCGAGCAAAGGCGGCAGGGTGAACGTCTTGCGGTACCAGCCGAGGCCGCCGCGGAAGAAGCCGGACGCGCTGCTCGTGCCGCCTTGCGGGGTCGGTGGCAGCTCGATGCTCCAGTCGTGCGGGACGTCGACGGCCTGCCACGCCGAGTCGTCGAAGCCGGGCTCCGCGGCGCTGGCGAACCGGCCGCCGGGGTCCGTGGTGCCGTCGGGGTTCGCGAGGGCGAACCGCCAGCCGGCGCCGAGATCGGTGCTCCGCCCGGTGATCGCGAGCTCCGGCCGGGCGAGCGCTTCGGCGGCCCTGGCCACCGGCGCGAACGCGGAGGTGACGACGGCGGCACCGGCTCCTCCCAGCACCAGACGTCGGCTCGGTCGCGGCGAGTGCGGCATCGGACAGTCCCTTCCGGCGGCGGGGGCAGCGGAAAGCACTATCGCACAAGGGTTTCCGATCGATCAAAGGCTTCGATCATTTCGACCTCAGCAGGTCTTCCGGACGTACCCGGCGGCCCCTTCGGGAACGACGTCTCGGTCGCGGCGGACGATGCTGAGCGAGCCACCCCAGCGCGTGCAGGCGGTCGCCAGGCCCTCGTCGGTGTATTCGATCACGACGACGTGGTCACCGAAGGCCGCCGTGTATTCGTCGCAGTTCTCCTGCTCGCCGCATTCTTCGGCGACGGCGAAGTCGAGCCCGTTTTCCCGGCGCCGCCCGGCGAGTTCGGACGTGTTCTTCTGCCCGATGACAGCAGGCGCACGAAGGCTTGGGCGTCGCCGTCGGAGAGAAGGCCGTGCGAGCGCGTGTAGCTGTCGTAGTTGTCGGGCTCGACCGCCTGGAAACCCTTGGCCGAGCAGTCGTCGCCCCAAGCGCCGACCTTCGCCGCGACGCGCTCGCGCTTGCCCGCCGTTCGCACGTCGAGCAGTGCCTCGTGCCACTCCTCGTCGATCACCGGCTCGTCATTCGCGTCCCGCAGCACCAGGTCTCCTTACTCCGCCTCGGCGCCCGGCTGAGCCTGGAAAGCGTTGACCTAGCAGATGTTCTAGCACCCGGTGGCGTGTAGGCACTGCCGAGCTGGTAGTCGAAGCCCGCCTTCATCGGCTGCGGGCTGCTCGGCGGGCGAACAAGCGGCGACGGTCAAGCCCAGCACGACGAGAAGGGTTCTCATCACCCCGACTCCACGGCGCCCGGCATCCACAGTGGACAAAGCCGTCACCGGTCTCGGGACCAGGCGCCGGCGTCCTCGGTGTACCGCACCAGCAACCGCGCGAACTGGACGCGATCCTCCGGTGCCCACTCCGCCGTGATGGCCTCGAACGCCTCGCGCTGCTCGGCCGCGAACCGGTCCCGCTCCGCTTCGCCGCTCTCCGTCAGCTCCAGCACCGTCCGGCGGCCGTCGGCCTGGGACGCCGCGCGGCGCAGCAGGCCGTCGGCGATGCAGGCCGCCACCGTGCGGCTGGCCACCGGCTGCGCCACGCCCATCTCGATGGCGAGGCCGCCGACGGTCATCTCGCCCGGGGCGTCGGCGACGACGTTCAGCACCAGGTTGCGGGAGAGGTCGCGGCCCGTGGCCGGGGTGCGGCGGCGCAGGCGGGACAGCGCCGGGCCGATCCGGTCCAGCAGCAGGTCCTCGGCGGAACGCGCGGTGCTCACCCCCGGATCGTAGTACCCCCGGCATTTGCATACCAACCCCTAACTGCATAGCATTGGGTATGTAACTGCGAACGAGGAAGCGAGGCCACCATGGCCACCACCGCCATCACCGGCGCCCAGGTCTTCGACGGCGAGAAGCCTCTGGGAGTGCGGACCGTCGTCCTCGACGGCCGGAAGATCCGCCAGGTCGGCGGCGAAGTGCCCGACGGCGCCGAGGTCGTCGACGGCCGGGGCGCGACCCTGCTGCCCGGGCTGATCGACGCGCACGTCCACTCCGCACCCGGCTCCCAGGCGCTGGCCCTGCGGTTCGGCGTCACCACCGAGCTGGAGATGCAGGGACTGCACACCCGCGAAAACCGCGCGCACATCACCGAAGACGACACGGTCGCCGACATCCGGTCGTCCGGGTTCGCCATCACCCCGCCCGGCGGGCACCCCAGCGAGCTGATGCCCGAAGGCTTCCGGCCGGGCGGCGACCTGCCGCCGGTGATGCCGCTGATGCCGTTCTCCACCACGCCGGAA
Source organism: Amycolatopsis sp. SID8362 (assembly GCF_010550475.1). Classification (NCBI taxonomy): domain Bacteria; kingdom Bacillati; phylum Actinomycetota; class Actinomycetes; order Pseudonocardiales; family Pseudonocardiaceae; genus Amycolatopsis; species Amycolatopsis sp. SID8362. The sequence continues at coordinate 683 of NZ_JAAGNB010001772.1, read as the reverse complement.
GAGGCCGCCGCGTTCGTCCCGCAGCTGCTCGCGCGCGGGTCCGACTACATCAAGTTCATGATCGACGACGGCAGCGTCGAAGGGCATCCGGGGCTGCCGATGCTCGACCAAGCCACGCTGAACGCCGGCGTCGCCGAGGCCAAGAAGCACGGCGCCCTCACCGTGGCCCACGCGCTGACCGTCGACGCCACCCGGATGGCCGCCGAGGCCGGCATCGACGGGCTCGTGCACGTGTTCATGGACCGCCCGCACACCGCGGAGATCGTGGACCTGGTCGCCGAAGCGGGGATGTTCGTCGTGCCGTGCGTCGCCCTGAACGCGTCGATGATGGGCATCACCGGCGGCGACCTCGCCGACGACCCCCGGGTCGCCCGCCGCCTCGACGGCAAGTGGGCGGAAACCCTGCGGTCCAGCTACGACCGCTACCCGCAGGGCAAGCTCGAGGACGTGCTGGCGACCGTCGGGGCGCTGGCCGAGGCCGGCGTCGACATCCTGGCCGGCACCGACGCCTCCATGGCCGAGACGTTCTTCGGCGGCCTGGCCCACGGCGCGAGCCTGCACCAGGAACTCGGCTACCTGGTGGCCGCCGGCCTGACCCCGGCGCAGGCCCTGCGCGCCGCGACCGCGACCACCGCCCGCCGCTTCGGTCTCGGCGACCGCGGCCGCATCGCCGAAGGGCTCCG
>NZ_JAAGNB010001725.1:0-5528 GCF_010550475.1 Amycolatopsis sp. SID8362 | reverse complement strand
CGGCCAGGACCGCGCGCCCCGCGGCGGTCGGGCGCACCCCGCGTGGCAGCCGTTCGAGCACCGGCGCGCCCAGCTCGCGTTCCAGCGCGCCGATCTGGTGGGACAACGCGGGCTGCGAAAGGTGCAGCCGCGCGGCCGCCTCGGTGATCGACCCCGCGTCCACGACGGCGACCAGGCACTCGAGCGCGCGCAACGTAGGCATTAGCCGATTTTATCGCAACCATCGGAAACATCGGGTTCAGGACGGGATTGCGTGGAGGTCCGCGAGCGCTGAACGACGTGTGCGAGACGAAAGGAGCACGGAAATGTCGTTCGAGGGAAAGCGCTTGGTCGTCGTGGGCGGCGGTTCGGGAATCGGCCGCCGGATCGCGGTGGACGCGCGTGCGGCGGGCGTCGAAGTCACGCTGGCCGGGCGGAACCCGGCGCGGTTCGCCGAGCCGGGGGTGCGGGCCGCATTCGCGGACCTGGCCGAGGAATCGTCGCTGAAAGCGCTTGCCGAAGAGGCCGGTGAAGTGGACTACCTGGTCACGCTCGCGTCGGCGCCGGCGAACGGCCCGGTCACCACGCTGGCGCGGGACGCGGTCACGCGGGCGTTCGACGCGAAGGTGATCGGGCCGCTGCTGCTGGCCAAGCACTTTGCCCCGCGGTTCCGCGACGGCGGCGCCATGGTGCTGTTCTCCGGAGTCGCCGCCTGGCGGCCGGTGCCGGAGCGGACGGTCATGGCCACGACGAACGGCGCGGTGGCGTTCCTCGCGGAGGCGCTCGCGGTCGAGCTGGCGCCGGTCCGGGTCAACGCCGTCTCACCGGGCATTGTGGACTCGGGCGCGTGGGACCGCCTCGGGGAAGCGAAGGACGAGCTGTTCCGCCGGACGTCGGCCGCGAACCCGGCGCGCCGGGTGGGCACGGTGGAAGACGTCTCGGTGGCCACTCTGCAGCTGCTGCGGAACCCGTTCGTCACCGGCACGGTGCTGCATGTGGACGGTGGCGGCCGGCTCGCCTGAAACTCAGGGTGAGCAAGCCTTTACACGACGGTTCGCCATTCCTATGATCGGCCGACCGGACGCACCGCCGCGGTCCGGTCGGCCCGAGGTGGAGGGTTTGATGGCACGTAGGGCGCCGCGCCGGGAGCACGTCACCGTCGCCGAGCTGCTGGTCCGGACCACCGCGCCGCACGACCGGGGAGCGCCCGCACGGCACCGGGAAAAACCGCAGGTCCTGCGTTCGCTCGCCCGGCTGCGGGTGGTTTCGGTGGTCGCCGGGGCACTGGCGCTGACCGGCGGGGTCGGCGCGGCGGTGTCGATGCCGGTGCAGCGGGACGCGGGCCCGTCGTGGCCGCCGGTGGGCCTGGAGCCACCGCCGGTCGCGCTGATCCCGCTGCCGGCCGACGTCGTGGTGCCATCCGCTCGGCCGGATGGGGAATCCGTGGCGCCGGTCGGGAAACCCGCCGATATTTCTCCGGTGGCAGGGGTGCCGAATCCGAATTCCGGAATTTCACCGGGGCGTCGCGGAACTCTCGCCCGGGCGGTCAAAGTGGTGGGCAAGGCGAAACCGAAACCCCAGCACGCGGCGCCGGTGCGGCACGAAATCCCGGACGTGCCGACCTGGTCCCGCGGCCCCGCCCCGGAACGGCAACCGGCGTGGACCGGCCACCACCGCGGCGGCGGCCACCACGAGTGCGGTGGCGGCGGCCGGCACCGGCGCGGAAGTTAGGCGTCCAGCGGGATCTGGTACTGCATGAATCCCTTGTCGACGGCGACCTGGTCGTAAAGCCGCCGGGCCGTGGCGTTCGACGTCTGCGTGTGCCAGTAGACGCGGACGCATCCCCGCGCCCTGGCCCACTGGACGACGGCTTCGATCAACGCCCGGCCGGCACCGCGCCCGCGGGCTTTCTCGTCGGTGAACAGGTCTTGCAGGTAGCAGACGTCGTCCGAGGTGGTGCTGACGTGGGTGAAGAAGTGGACGATGCCGACGAGTTCGCCGTCGAGCCGCGCGCCGAGGGCGTGCATGCGCTCGCCGGCCGCGAACTCGCGCCACGCGCGGTCCATTCGTTCGGGCGGGAGTGTCCTGCCGTAGAACGTGTTGTAGCCGGCGAACAGGTTTTCCCAGGTCGCGCGGTCGCTTTCGGTGAGGCCCCCAATGGTGATCATCGAATCAGGTTAGCCCACCGGACACAACTGGCCAGTAAGGTGACGAACCCGAATCAAATTCATAGAATTGGGGCGCTCGGTCGGCAGCATTCACGCGGAGGTTCCTGATGGCGCGCACGGCGCACCGTGGCAGTGGCAGACCCGTTTCGGTCGGAGAGCTGATGCTCCGGTCGGACGTCCACGGCAGGCGCCGTCCCGAGGACCTCGAGGTGCTGGAAATGGCGTACCGGATGCGCCGCCGCACCGGGCCGGCCGCGGACCGCGCCGCGGTGCGGCGCGGTGGCTGGTGGCAAGTGCTGCGCCGCGGTTTCCGCCGGGGCTGACCTAGCGGAACGCGACCGCCACGGCCAGCGCCGCAGCGAGGACGCGGTGGCCGGCCGCGCTCGGGTGGACGTCGCAGCCGCCGGACGGCAGCTTGACCAGCAGACCCGCCGCGCACGGATCGCCGCCGGTGCGCAGGGAAGCCAGCAGGAACGCCGTGAACCCGTCGGCGACGGCGCCGCGGTAGTGCCGGGTCACGTCGGCCAGCGTCGCGTTGATCGCCTTGACCTGGGCGACCTGCGCGGGATCGCGGTAGTCGAGCGAGTAGTACGACACGAGCACGAGTTCGCCGCGGTACTGCGCGCGCACCTTGCCGAGAATGGTGGCCAGGTTCGCGCCGACCTGCTTGAGCGCGGCCTCGAACGTCGCGCCGGTGCAGTGGTCCGGGGTGGTGTCGCGGCAGCGGAACATGTCGTTGGCGCCGATGGTCAGCGTGACGAGCCGGGTGTCGCGGTGCGTCTTCAAGTACTGCACGGCGTTGTCGATCTGCGCGCCGGGATAGGCGACGTGCAGCGGGTACGCCAGCCGGTAGCCGTTCTCACAGCCGTTGCTCGGCGCGCTGACATCAAGCAGGCTGCCCGTCGTCTCGCCCGGGCAGGACGCGTTGGCGAGCGTCAGCCCGCGGACGGCCGCGTACTTCTCCGCGTAACCGCGGAAGTTGTCCGCGTCGAAGTAGTCCGCGCCCGCATTCGGCCGGTAGCCGAACGCGACCGAATCGCCCAGCGCGAGGTAGCCGCCGTGGGAGCGGGCTTCCGCCGGTGCCGTGAGCAGCGCGCTCGCCGCCAGGACCGCCGCCAGGACGGCGAAGAATCGACGAAGCATTTCCGGCTCCTTCCGCGCACCAGTGCGTGGCCGGAACCGATTCTGCCGGTTCCGGCCACGCAGTGGAAGGCGTCAGAAGGCGATCGTCGACGGCGGCTTCGGGCCGGCGATCCGCGCCTCGGCCGTACCCGGCTCGACCGCGGCGCAGTGCGTGCCCTTGGCCGGCAGCTTGCCGCTGATCAGGTAGTCGTCGGTGGCCTTGGTGACGCACTGGCTGTTCTTGAAGTACGCGCCGTGGCCCCAGCCGTCGTAGGTGAGCAGCGTGCTGCCGCTCTGCCGGGCCGCCGTCTGCGACCACGCGTACGGCGTCGCCGGGTCGTGCCGGCTGCTGACCATCAGCAGCGGCGGGGCGCCGTGGACCTGCAGCGGGTGTTGCGGGTTGCTCGCCCGCTCCGGCCAGCCGATGCAGCCGGTGACGGCGGTCCAGCCCAGCGAGTTGACCTTGACGTCGGGCGCGAGCGCCGCGGCGGTCCGGCGGTAGGCCTCCAGTTCGGCGAAGTTGTGCACCGGCAGGCGCCAGTCGTCGCAGAACACGCTCTGGAAGACGTTGTTGACCGGGGTGTCCTCGCGCAGCCGCGCCGACGCGGGCGGCGGCGTGCCGTCCTTGAAGGACTTCAGCACCGTCGCGAGCCGATCCCAGCTGGGGCCGTAGAAGCTGCCCTGGAAGATCGACGCGAGGTCCAGCGGCGTGATCGCCTCACCGCTCTGCGGGTCCTTCAGCTCGCCGCGCGCGGCCTTGTCCTGCAGGTCCCGCGTCACCTTCGAGACGTCCTGGCCGTGCAGCGCGCAGCTCGCCGTCCGGTCGCACCAGGCGGCGAACTCGCCGAATTCCGCTTGCACGGACTGGGTTTCGCTGTTCAGGAAGTCCCACGCGGTGTACTGCGAGTGGTCCATGTTGCTGTCGAGGACGAGCGCGCGGACCTTGTCCGGGAACAGTTCCGCGTACTGCTGGCCCATCAGCGTGCCGTACGAAACGCCGTAGTACGTCAGCTTCCGCTCGCCGAGCGCGGCGCGGATGGCGTCCATGTCGCGCGCGACGCTCTTGGTGTCGCCGAACCGCGCCAGTGGGCCGGTGAGCCGGCCGCAGCTTTCGCCGAGCTTCCGGTTGTACTGCGCGAGCTGCTCGAATTCGGCCTGGTTCTTCGGCACCTTCGGGTGATCGGCGATCAGTTCGTCGAGCCCGCACTTGATCTGCGTGCTGTCGCCGACGCCGCGCGGGTCGAACCCGACGGTGTCGAACCGCTTGGTGATCTCGGCCGAAAGCGTCCAGCCCGCCTTGACCTCACCCGCGCCCGCGCCGCCGGGACCGCCCGGGTCCATCAGGATCGAGCCGATCCTGGCCTGCGGATCCGTCGCTTTGCGCCGCGCGAGCGCGATGGACGTGGTGCCGCGGTCCGGGTGCGCCCAGTCGATCGGCACGGTGACCGTGCCGCAGTCGACGTCCGGCGCGTCCGCGCACGGTTTCCAGTCGACGGATTCCGCCGCCGAAGCGGGCGCCGCGAACAGGCTCCCCAGTACCGCTGTGGTCGCCGCGGCAGTCAGCAGCCGCCTCATTACCCCCGACATTGCCAGCCCTTCCCCTCACCGACAGTGTTTGCTCGGCTCCAGGAAATCACCGATCCGGTGATCGCGCCAGCTTCCCAGGTGGATCAGGCCTTGACGTCCATTGTGGACATACGCTCGGCGCGCCGGAGCCACGCGGTGGCCAGGACGCTGAGCACGCAGAGTGCCGCCAGCACCCCGAACGCCCAGCCGAAACCGGTCGACGGGGCCGCGGACAGGCCGCGGGACAGCACGATCACGCAGACCGCGCCGCCGAGCGCGCCGCCCACGCGCATGACGATGTTGACCAGCGCGGTGGCGTGCCCCAGTTCGCCGGCGGCGACCGACGCGTAGGCCGCCGTCGACGCGGGCATGATCGACAGGCCCAGCCCGGCGCCGCGGACGAGGAGCAGCGCCTGGATCAGCCACATCGGCGTGTCCGGGCCGAACCACGGCAGCGGCACCGTGCTGGCCAGCACCACGAGTGCCCCGGTGAGCGAGACGGTCCCGCCGCCGTAGCGGTCGGTCAGCCGGCCTGCCACGAGCACGAACACCGTGGTGGCCAGCCCCATCGGCGCGAGCAGGACGCCGGCTTCGGCGGGCCCGGCGCCGAGCCGGACCTGGAACCACAGCGGCAGCAGCAGGACCGCGCCGAACATGCCGGCCCCGGCGAGCAGCACGGCCGCCAGCGCCGAG
>NZ_JAAGNB010001670.1:0-8159 GCF_010550475.1 Amycolatopsis sp. SID8362 | reverse complement strand
GGCCAGCAGCCGCAGCAGCCGGGCTACGGCCCGCCGTCCGGCGGCACGCCCGCGCCCTACGGCCAGCCGGCACCGTACGGCCAGCCCGCGCCGTACGGCCAGCCGCCCTCCGGCGGGTTCGGCGCCCCCGGCTACGGCATGCCCGGTGGTGGTGGCGACATCAACCAGATCAAGGACTACAAGGGCTGGGCGATCGGCTGCATCTTCCTCTTCTGGATCCTCGCGATCTTCGCGATCATGAAGTCCAACGAGGTCCAGACGTACAAGATGCAGGGCAACTACGCGATGGCGGAGCAGGCGTCGAAGACGACCAAGACGCTCTGCCTGATCGCGACGATCGTCGGCGGCCTCGGCTGCCTGACCGCGGTCATCGTCTGGATCGTGGCGCTGACCACCGCCGCCACGTACTGCTCGGGCTACTACTGCTGATTCCCGCGGGGCGCACCACCCCGGCATCGCCCGGAAGTGGGACGATGTCGGGGTGGTGAACCTCTACCGCGACACCGGGGTGGTGTTGCGCACGCACAAGCTGGGTGAAGCCGACCGGATCGTCACCCTGCTGACCCGGCGGCACGGGAAGGTGCGGGCCGTCGCGAAGGGCGTGCGGCGGACGTCGTCCCGCTTCGGGGCGCGGCTGGAGCCGTTCGGCCACGTCGACGTGCAGTTCTACACCGGGCGGACGCTCGACGTCATCACCCAGGTCGAGACCGTCGACGCGTTCCAGCTGCCGCTGGTCGCGGACTACCAGCGCTACACCGCGGCCAGCGCGATCGCCGAAACCGCGGACCGGCTCTCGGCCGAAGAGGGCGAACCGGTGCTCAAGCTCTACCTCCTCGTCTGCGGCGCCCTGCGTTCCCTCGCCGCCGGGGAGCGCGACGCGTCCCTCGTGCTCGACGCGTTCTTCCTCCGCGCGATGTCCTACGCCGGCTGGGCGCCCGCGCTCACCGAGTGCGCCCGCTGCGGCCTGCCGGGCCCGCACGTCGCGTTCAGCGTCGCCGCGGGCGGCTCGATGTGCCAGGACTGCCGGGTGCCCGGCTGCGTGCACCCCGCGCCCGAGGTCCTCGACCTGCTCACCGCCCTCCTGCACGGCGAATGGCCGCTGGCCGAGTCGACCCTGCCCGGCACCCGCCGCGACGCGAGCGGCCTGGTCGCGGCGCACCTGCAGTGGCATCTGGAGCGCCAGCTCCGGTCGCTTCCCCTCGTCGAGCGACGCGCCCGGGAAGCCGCCGCGCCCGGGCAGTAGGGTCGGAGACTGATCGGTTCACCCCATCCAGGGAGGCTCGCAGTGCTGCGCAGGGGACGCGAGAACAAGGCGTCGCGGTATGAGCTGCGGGCCCCGGATCCGCACCCGTCGGGCGCGAAGCCGCCGGAAATCCCGCGTGAGCTGGTGCCGAAGCACGTCGCGCTGGTCATGGACGGCAACGGCCGCTGGGCCAACCAGCGCGGCCTGCCGCGGATCGAGGGCCACAAGCGCGGCGAAGCGGTGATGATCGACGTCGCCGCCGGTGCCGTCGAAATCGGCGTCAAGTGGCTCTCGGTGTACGCGTTCTCGACGGAGAACTGGAAGCGCAGCCCCGAAGAGGTGCGGTTCCTGATGGGCTTCAACCGCGACACCATCCGCCGCCAGGTCGACTACCTCGGCTCGATCGGCGTGCGCATCCGGTGGGCGGGCCGCCGTCCCAAGCTGTGGGCGTCGGTGATCAAGGAGCTGCAGGCGGCCGAGGAGAAGACCAAGCACAACACGGCGCTGAACATGACGATGTGCGTCAACTACGGCGGCCGCGCCGAGCTGGGCGACGCGATGCAGCGGATCGCCCGCGACGTCGCCGACGGGAAGCTGGACCCGGGCAAGGTCACCGAGAAGACCATCGGCAAGTACCTGTACCAGCCGGAGATGCCCGACGTGGACCTGTTCCTGCGGCCGTCGGGGGAGCAGCGGACGTCGAACTTCCTGCTGTGGCAGTCCGCCTACGCCGAGATGGTCTACCAGGACACGCTGTTCCCGGACTTCGACCGGACGCACCTGTGGCGGGCCTGCCTGGAGTTCGCGAAGCGGGATCGCCGCTTCGGCGGCGCGGTCGACCAGGCGGCTTCCTCGTGAGCGCGACCGAAGCGGCCGAGACCGCGGAACTGCTGACGCAGGCGAAGGAAGCGCTCGAGCGCTACCTCGAGGTGCGCGTTGACGACGACGGCGCGCTGACGTTCTCCCACGGCGACGTCCCGTGCGTCATCCAGGCGACCCGGCTCGGCGAGGGGCTGACCGTGCTCTCGCTGACCTGCGTGGTCGCCTGGGACCTGGCGGACGGGCCGGAGCTGTCCGTCGCGATCGCCGAGCGGGCGGGGCAGGGGCTGTTCGGGACGCTCGGCGTCGGGCACTCGGACTCCGGGCTCGACGTCACGCTGCGGTACGCCTTCCCGGCCGCCGGCCTGGACGCCTCGGCGCTGGGGACGTTGCTCATGCTGGTCGTGTCGACGGCTTCGCAGCTGCGGACCGAATTGCCGGGTATCGGGTCCGCCGGGTAACCCACACGGGGTGGAGTTTCCGCCGCGAACGGCGGATTCCGGTCGGAAACGGACCGGATCCGGCCGTTCGCGACGGTGCGGCCGGTTTCTTGTCGGTGGGCACTGGCATCATCGTCGCCGTGAACATCGTTTCCACTTCCGAAACCGAGCCCGGCCGGCGCACCCGCCGCTTCCGGATCAGCTCGGTCGAAGTGCTGTGCGCGATCCTGCTGATCGCGATCCTCGGCCAGGGTTGGCTGCAGCAGCTGTTCGACGTACCCGCGCTGCGCACCGGGTCGACCGTGTTCGTCGCCGTCTGCGTGCAGGCGCTGCCGTTCCTGGTGCTGGGCGTGCTGATCAGCGGGGCCATCGCGGCGTTCGTGCCCGCGCGCGTGCTGGAGAAGGTGCTGCCCCGCCGGTCCGGTGCGGCGGTCGGCGTGGCCGGGCTGGCCGGGGTCGCGCTGCCGGGCTGCGAGTGCGCGTCGGTCCCGGTGGCGCGCCGGCTGATGGGGCAGGGCGTGGCGCCGGCCGCGGCGCTGACGTTCCTGCTGGCGGCGCCGGCGGTGAACCCGGTGGTGCTGGTGGCCACCGCGGTCGCGTTCCCCGGCAAGCCGGAGATGGTGCTGGCCCGCTTCGCCGGCTCGCTGGCGACAGCGGTGGTGATGGGCTGGCTGTGGGCCCGCTGGGGCAAGCTCGAGTGGATTACTTCGCGCGCCCTGCGGCGGCTCCCGGAGGTGGCGAGCGGGCAGCGGTGGCGGGTGTTCGCCGAAACGGCCCGCACGGACCTGGTGGAGGCGGGCGGCTTCCTGGTGCTGGGCGCGCTGATCTCTTCGGCGCTGAACGTGCTGGTGCCGGCGAAGTGGTTCGGCGTGCTGGGCGACCAGCTGGTGCTCGGCGTGCTGGTGATGGCGGTGCTCGCGGTGGTGCTGGCGCTCTGCAGCGAGGCGGACGCGTTCGTGGCGGCGTCCCTGACGGCGTTGCCGCTGCTGCCGAAGCTGGTGTTCCTGGTCGTCGGCCCGGCGGTGGACGTCAAGCTGTTCGCGTTGCAGGCAGGCACGTTCGGCCGTTCGTTCGCGGTCCGCTTCGCGCCGGCGACGTTCGTGGTGGCCATGGCCTGCGCGGTCGTGGCCGGGCTCCTGGTGGGTGTGGCGTGAAACGCGAGACGCAGAACATCCTGCTGCTCCTGCTGGGCGGCGCGTTGATCAAGATCGCGGTGAACGGCGACTACCTGAGGTACGTGAAGCCGGCCCAGCAGCCGTGGATCATCGCCGGCGGCGCGGTGATGGTCCTGCTCGGCGCGGTGGCGATCGTGCGCGATCTCCTGGCCGCCCGTGCCGCGCCCGCACCGGCTTCCCCGGACGACGGTCACGGTCATGCCCACTCGGCCCGCCCGGCGTGGCTGCTGCTCGTCCCGGTCCTGGCGGTGTTCCTGGTCGCACCCCCGGCGCTGGGCGCCGACTCGGTGATCCGCACGGAGGCAAGGGTTCCGGCCAGCGCGGCGGCGGCCAACGCGGCGTCGTTCCCGCCGCTCCCGGCGGGCGACCCGGTTCCGTTGGCGGTCAACGAGTTCGTCAGCCGCGCGGGCTGGGACGCGGCGGGCACCTTGAACGGCCGCACGGTCGCCCTGACCGGGTTCGTGGTCCACAACGACGGCGGCACCCTGCTGGCCCGCCTGGTGATCAGCTGCTGCGCGGCCGACGCGTTCCCGGTGACGGTCCGCCTCCGCGGCGGCGAAGCCGACCACCTGGCGAGCGACGCCTGGATCCGAGTGACCGGCCAGGTGGTCCCCGGCACGGCGACCCGGGCGAACAGCTACACGCCCGACTTCACCCCGGCCTCGCTGGCGACGGTCCCGGCCCCCAAGGATCCTTACGAATACTGACATTCGTCCAAGACGGGCGGCCGGCGGCGGCTCTAACGTCCGGCACATGGTTGTTCACGGGATGCACGTCGTCCACGACGGTCCGGGGCAGGCGCCGCCCCTGCTGCTCATCCACGGGTCGGGTGCCGCGGGCGCCTCCTGGGGCCCGGTGGCCGGGATCCTCGCCGCCCGCCACCACGTCATCCGGGTCGACCTCCCGGGGTGCGGCCAGTCGCCGCCCGCGCCGTCGTACGCGGTGCCGGGGCAGGCCGCCCGCGTGGCCGCGCTGCTCGACGACCTCGGGCTGCGGCAGGTCACGGTGGCCGGGCACTCCAGCGGCGGCTACGTCGCGACGGCGCTGGCGGAACAGCGTCCCGACCTGGTGCGGTCGCTGGCGCTGATCAGCACCGGCCCGAGCCTCGACGCGCTCCTGCCGCAACCGTTGATCCTCCGGGCTCTGCTGGCTCCGCCGTTCGGCCCGATCCTGTGGCCCCGGCGCTCGGACGCGGTGATCCGCAAGGGAATCCGCGCGACGACCGCCCGTCCGGTGGAGATCCCGGACGACGCCGTCGCCGAGCTGAAAACCATCGGCTACCGCACGTTCCGGAGAATCCTGCGCGCCAATTCCGCCTACATCGCCGAGCGGAGCGTGCCGGACCGCCTCGCCCGTCTCGGAAAGCCCGTGCTGGTGGTGTTCGGCGCGGCGGACCCCCGCTGGGACCCGCGGTCGGCGCACCAGTACGACGCGGTGCCGGGCGCGCGCGTCGAACTGCTCCCCGGCGTCGGGCACGTCCCGCCGCTCGAAGCCCCCGAGCCGACGAGCGAGCTGCTGCTGCACTTCGCGACGGCGGACGCTTCACCGGCATAAGCTGCGTACGTGCTGGAGACCGGCTGGCAGTGGGTGGACGTGGAGGTCGCGGTCCCGCGCCCGGCCACGCGGCTCCCGGGCGTCACCATGGCGGGGTTCCGCCAGCGGATCCCCGGGGACGTCGCGATCGCGATGGTCGCGCACCCGGCCGTCACCCTGCTGCTCGACCTGAGCGAAACGGGCGGCATCATCCGCGAAACCGGCGGTACGCGCCGGTGCGGCAGCTTCGTCGCGGGGTTGCTCCCGGGCGGCCTCCGGACCGGAGGCAGCGAAGGCGAGTGCCTGCAGATCCGCCTGTCGCCGGTGGTGGCCGCCGCGCTGCTGGACGTCTCGACCGAGCTGACCGGCACCGTGGCCACCCTCGAAGAGGTCTGGGGCCGCGACGCCGCCCGCGTCGAGGAGAGGCTGCGCGCCGCGCCGACCTGGGACGACCGGTTCGCCCTCGCGACGGACATCCTCACCCGCCGGATGGCGGCCCGGCCCCGGGTGGAGCCGGAGGTCGTCGAAGCGTGGCGCCGGACGCTCGACGGCCGGGGGCAGGTCAGGGTCGAGGGGCTGGCCGAAGAAGTCGGCTGGAGCCGCAAGCGCTTGTGGTCCCGGTTCGGCGCCCAGCTCGGGCTGACCCCTAAGCGAGCGGGCCGGCTGGTGCGCTTCGACCACGCGGCCCACCTCCTCGCCGCGGGCCACACCGCAGCAGCGGTGGCCGCGCGAAGCGGCTACGCCGACCAGTCGCACCTGCACCGCGAGACTCGGGCGATCGCGGGCCTCACGCCGTCCGAACTGGCCACCGCGCCGTGGCTCGCGATCGACGACGTGGCCTGGCCCTCGTGACCGGTTCGCTCAGTGTTCCGCGCAGGTGCCGGTGATCTCCACCGTGTGCGAGATCTCCGAAAACCCGTGCTCGGCGGCGATCTTCTCCGCCCACCGCTCGACGGCCGGTCCTTCGACCTCCACCGTCCGGCCGCACAGGCGGCACACCAGGTGATGGTGGTGGTGCGCGGAACACCGCCGGTAGATCGCCTCGCCGGAGTCGGTGCGCAGGACGTCGATCTCGCCGGCCTCCGACAGCGACTGCAACGTGCGGTACACCGTGGTCAAGCCGATGCCGTCGCCGCGCTTGCGCAGCTCGTCATGCAGTTCCTGGGCGGAGCGGAAGTCGTCGACGGTGCTCAGCAGCTCGACGACCGCGGCTCGCTGCCGGGTCGATCGGCGCCCGGGCACCGGGGCCTGGCTGCGCGACGCGGCGGGGTTCATCACTTTCCTTCCTGCACGTGGGCTACGGCGTCGACCACGATGTGCGCCAGGTGGTCGTCGGCGAGCCGGTAGACCACCTCGCGGCCGCGGCGTTCGCCCTGCACCACCCCGGCGGTCTTCAGCACCCGCAGGTGCTGGCTGATCAGCGGCTGCGCGACGTCGAGGGCGTCCACCAGCTCGTGCACGCACCGGTCGGCGGCCCGCAGCTGCAGCACGATGGCGATCCGGACCGGCGCGGCCAGCGCGCGCAGCAGGTCGCCCGCGTCCGTCAGTACCGACGGGGACGGGTGGACCGGCGCCGGCCCCGGCGCGCACTCCGCGAGCCCCGGCTGGGCGCCACTCCCGGTCACCGTCGCCATGCCCGCCTCCAGCCTGCCCGTCCGGACCATGAATTCCGTAGTCATTGCCGATAACGGCCCCGCCCATCCTAGTGTTCCCCCGGATGGGAGCCCCGCCCCGGCGCCGAGCTGCGGGGTACGGCAGGTCGTATTACCCCGTTCGGGTGAGTTCGTGGGATATTGGCTCTTCGGCTTCGCATGTAGTGGCCGACGGTGCAAGGTTGTCGCGGAGCGTTTCGTCGCTTCTCGCACGCCGGCGCCGCGCCCGGAGCACACCAGTGGGGAGACATGACCCGTTTCGCAACGAAAGCAGCCGCGCTGACGGCTGTGGTGTTCCCGCTGGTCGGAGTGGGTTTGGCCGGGGCGCAGACGCAGGCCGTCGACGAGAAGACCGGGCCGGTCTCGTTCGCGAACATCGCTTCGGTCCGGATCGGCGCGGAAGGTCAGCGCGGCGGCGCCCTCATCACCGAAACGCAGCGTTCGCCCCTGCTGCCGGGGCAGTCGAAGCTCGGCACGGACCGCGTCACCGTCCCCAAGGACGACGGCGAGCGCGCGACCTTCGGCGGGCACTACCAGATCGACCTCGGCCGCTACAGCGCGTCGCAGAACCCGTACCCGCCGGGTGTCGCGAGCCGCGACCACAACGTCGTCGCCGCGTTGCAGGCGACCACGGTGCCCACCGCGGTGGCGGAGACGAACTACGCGCTCCGCGACGTCTGGCAGGGGGCCGCGAAGCCGGTCGACAACACCGTGCTCGTGCTCGAAGGCGCGAAGTCGGCGGTGGACTGCACCGGTCCGGCGAAGCTCACCACCACCACTTCCCTCGCGCGGCTGTGGGTGCGCCAGGCCGACGGGACGCTCGGCATCGTCCCGGTGCCCGGCGGCACCGCCGGCCTCCAGCTGACCAACCTGAAGCTCGGCCCGCCCGGCGACATCACGAACGCCGACAAGGCCACCACGGTCTCGGACCTCAAGCTGACCCGCGTCGCCACGTTCGACCAGCTGATCCGGCAGGACGGCTGGCGCGGCGGCGACTTCACCGCGGTCGCCGGCTGGCGCGTCGAGATCACCACACACGTCAAGGACGCGCAGGGCGCCGCGCTGCAGGACGTGCGGACGAACATCGTGCTCGGCGGCGTCAGCTGCTCGGTCCCGAAGGGGTTCGTCGCGAAGGCGGGCAACCAGTCGGGCGGCACGACCGCATCGCAGGCGGCGGTCCCGACCCAGGTCCCGGCCGGCTACCTCGGCGCGGCGGCCCCCGCGACCGACGGCGACGGCTCCCGCGTCCCGCTCGGCGTCGGCCTCCTCTTCGGCGGCGTCTTCTTCGCGGCGGTCG
>NZ_JAAGNB010001613.1:0-9680 GCF_010550475.1 Amycolatopsis sp. SID8362 | reverse complement strand
CTCGAGCCGGGATTCGAGCACCGCCGCGGGGGACGCGAACGACCATGCGTCCGGCAGCGCCCGCGCCACCATCGCCGGCGCGAAGCCGAACAGCACCGCCGCCGCCGGTTCCGGGCCGATCGGGCCCAGCGGCGCCAGGCGGCCCGCGAAGTAGCCCATCCAGTACCCGCGCAGGCCTGCCGCCTTGGCCGCCGCCGCGGTCTCGGGCGCGAAGTAGACGACGGCGTGCAACGGTTCCACGGCCGCCCAGAGCCGGCGTGCGGTCATGCTTCTCCTCGCGGGGTGCGGGTCACGCGGTCCAGCGTTCCAGACCGTTCTCAGCCCCACGCCACCGGCAGCTCCCGGACCCCGTACACCAGCGTGTTGTGCTTGAACGCCAACGACTCCCGCGGCACCGACAGCCGCAGATCGGGCACCCGCCGGAACAACCGCGTCAGCGCCTCCTGCAGCTCGACCCGCGCCAGCTGCTGCCCGACGCACTGGTGCGCCCCGAACCCGAAGGCGACGTGCGTGCGCGGCGACTCGCGGTCGAAGTCCAGCTTGTCCCCGCCCGGGAACAGCTCCTCGTCGCGGTTCGCGGAGTTCAACGCCGCGACCAGCCACTCCCCCGCCTTCACCGCGCGCCCGCCGACCTCGACGTCGGAAGTCGCGTACCGCAGCACGCCGAACTGCACGACCGACAGGTACCGCAGCAGTTCCTCGACCGCCCGCTCCGGCCGGGCCAGCACGACGTCGCGCTGCGCGGGCTGCTCCATCAGGACCAGCGCGCTGAGCGCGATCATGTTCGCCGTCGTTTCGTGCCCGGCCACCAGCAGGCTGAGCCCGAGCACGACGAGCTCCTCCATCGACAGCGGGTCGCCGTCGGACTCGCCGCGGGAAATCAGCCTGCTGAACAGGTCGTCCCGCGGATTCCGCCGCTTGTCGGTGAACAGCTCGGCCATCAGGGCGGAAAGCTCGTCGTACGCCTGCTTTCCCTCCTCAGGCGTGGCGTCGGTGCTCACCAGCAAGCCGCTCTGCCGCTGGAACCGCGACCGGTCCGCGTACGGCACCCCGAGCAGCTCGCAGATCACCAGCGACGGGATCGGCAACGCGAAGTCCGCCACCAGGTCCGCCTGCCCCGGCTTCGCGAGCATCGCGTCGAGGTGGCTCTCCACCAGCTCCTGGACGTAGCCGCGCAGCGCCTCCACGCGCCGCACGGTGAACTCGGCGATCACCTTCTTGCGCAGCCGGGCGTGCTCGGCGCCGTCGAGCTGGATGATCGAGCCCGGGCTGACCTCCTCGTCGAGGTCGGCGTTCGGGTTGACGTGCACCGAAGACGCGCCGCGCGAGCTCAGCGCGCGGTCGGCGAGCACCGCGCGGACGTCCTGGTACCGCGTCACCAGCCACGCGTCCATGCCCGCCGGGCAGCGGACCTGCGACACCGGCTCGGTTTCCCGCAGCTCGGCGTAGCTGCCCGGCGGGTCGAACGGACACGCGGCCGGTCGCGTCGTCGGGAGGGCCGGGGTCGCGGATGCTGCCGTCACGGCGGATCACACCTCTCTTCCGGTGGGCTGTCTCCCTTCCACCATGGAGAGAACCGGCGCCCCCGTGGGGGTTCCGGCCGGCTTGCGACCCGGATGGCCTAGCGGGCCCCGTACGCGCCGCCGTTGACGTGCACGACCTGCCCGGTGACGTGCCCGGCGCCCGGGGACGCCAGGAACGCCACGGTTTCCGCGACCTCGTCCGGCGTGCCGGCCCGCTTGTCGAAGGCGACGGAGACCCGCGCGGCCACCCATTCGTCGGAAACCGTGCCGTGGAAGAACTCCGTGTCGAGGGTGACGCCGGGCGCCACGACGTTGGCCGAGCCGGCGGCGCCGAGCTGCCGCGCGAGGTCGGTGTTCCACGCCTCGATCGCCGCCTTCGCCGCGCCGTACGAGCCGGAGCCCTGCTTCGCCGCGATGGAGCCGAGGGTCACCACGCGCACGTTGTCCGCGAAGCGCGGCTTCAGCGCGGCCGTCACGAGGACCGCGGAGACGACGTTGGCCTCGAAGTTCGCGCGCCACGCGTCGGCCAGCCCCGCCAGGTCGCCGGGTGCGGGCGCCTCGCGGACCCGGTCGGTGTTGCCGCCGGCGTTGTTGACCAGGACGTCGACGCGTTCGGGCAGCTCGGCCAGCGCCGCCTGCACGGCCGCCGGGTCGCTCGCGTCGAAGGCCACTGCCCGCGCGCCGATCCGCTCGGCCGCGGCTTCGAGCACGTCCTTGCGGCGCCCGGTGACGGTGACCCGCTCGCCCGCCGCCGCGAACCGGGCGGCGATCGCCAGCCCGATGCCGGTGCCGCCGCCGGTCACCACGATTTCCCGCTGTTCGCTCATCCCGCCATCTTCACCGAAGAAAGCGCTTACCCACCAGCTCGTTCCCAGCGACCGGGACACGAGGACGCATTCGTCAGGAAAGTTTACGAAGTGGGGTTGACGGGCCGCCCCCGCCCGGCGAACCTGGGAGCCACGCCGCAGTCATCGTCCGCCCAGTCCCCTTCCGGAGGCAGCATGACCCGGCGCGCGCTCGTGCTCGTCGTGACCCTGTTCCTCGCCGTGGCCACCGCGTTCACCGCCGGTGGCACGGCGAACGCGGCCACCACGCAACCGACCTTCCTCACCTTCTACGGCTGGTGGGACAACACGCCACCCGGCGGCGACATCTCCTACCCGCGGATCCACGACACCGCGGGCGGCAAGGGCACGTACGCCGACCCGATCACCTTCGCCACCAGCAGCGACGAGCTGAAGCCCGGTACCAAGGTCTGGGTGCCGCGGGTCAAGAAGTACTTCATCATGGAGGACGGCTGCGACGAGTGTTCCGACGACTGGAACAGCCAGGGCCCCAACGGCGGCCCCGGGCTGCGCCACATCGACCTCTGGCTCGGCGGCGAGGGCGGCAGCGCCTTCGACGCGATCGACTGCGAGGACGCGCTCACGCACTACAACGCCGACAACACGCCGGTCATGGAGCCGGTGGTCGTCGACCCGCCGTCGGACGAGCCCTACGACGCGACGCCGATCTTCAACACCAGCACCGGTGAATGCTGGGGCGGCGCGCAGCCGAACACCACGGTCGGCCAGTACAAGAACAACTCGACCGGCACCTGCCTCGAAGCCCCGAGCAGCGGCACGACGCTGAAGGTGGCCGCCTGCACCGGCGGCGCCTCGCAGCGGTTCACCTTCCACGGCGCGTTCCTGGTCATCAACGACAAGTGCGCGGGCATCTCCGGCAGCTCGATCGTGCTGCAGACGTGCACCGGCGGACCGGCCCAGCAGTGGTCGATCAACCCGGACGGCACGATCTCCGACATCCAGACGAGCACCAAGTGCTTCCGCGCCTCGGGCTCGACACTCAGCGCGGGCAGCTGCTCCGGCACCCAGGCCCGCTGGACGTTCACCGCGGCGGGCAGCACCTCGGGCCTCAGCGTGACGCCGTCGTCGGTGTCGGTCGCGCCGGGCGCTTCGGCGACGGCCACCGTCACCGCCACGGACGCGGTTTCGCTGTCCGCGAGCGGCGCTCCCGCAGGCGTCACCGTGTCGTTCGCGCCGACGTCGGTGCCGGCCGGCGGGACCTCGACCGTCACGGTCGCCGCCGCCGCGTCCGCGAGCCCCGGCTCGGCGACGGTCACCATCACCGGCGGCGGGAAGTCCGCGCCGCTGGGCGTCACGGTCACCGGCGGCGCGGAAACCCTGCTCTCCCAAGGCAAGACGGCGACGGCGTCCTCGCTCGAGTCGTCGTCCTACCCGGCGAGCGCGGCCTTCGACGGCAACCTGACGAGCACGCGCTGGGCGTCCAAGGAGGGCACGGCGAGCGAGTGGCTGCGCGTCGACCTCGGCGCCACCAAGGCGATCACGCACGTCAAGCTGAGCTGGGAAGCCGCGTACGGCAAGGCGTACACGATCCAGACCTCGCCCGACGGCACGACCTGGACGACGATCTACAGCACCACGACCGGCAACGGCGCCACCGACGACCTCACCGGGCTGGCCGGCAGCGGCCGCTACGTGCGGATGAACGGCCTCACGCGCGGCACGTCGTACGGCTACTCGCTGTACGAGATGCAGGTGTACGGCACCGTCTGAGTTGCCGGATCGGCAACACGATTTGCCTCTTCGGTGACGTCCTCCGCATGCTGGGGACGTCACCGAGGAGGAACCATGCCCCACGCACACGACCAGCCGATGATCGTCGAGAACATGCTCAAGCAGGAGTTCTGGGAGGCGATGTACCAGCGCGACGAGCACCGGATCTGGAGCGGGAACGTCAACGCCAACCTCAGCTCCGAGGTCGGCGGGCTGAAACCCGGGCACGCCCTCGACCTCGGCTGTGGCGAAGGCGGCGACGCGATCTGGCTGGCGAAGCAGGGCTGGACGGTGGACGGCGCCGACATCTCGACCGTCGCGCTCGCCCGGGCCGAAGAAGCGGCCAAGGAGGCGGGCGTGACCGTCCGCTGGCTGCACCGCGACATCCTGAAGTGGCAGCCCGAAGAGCAGTACGACCTGATTTCGGCGCAGTACATGCACCTGCCGCCGGCACTGCGCCGCGACGTCTTCACGGCGGCCGCGGCGGCGATCCGGCCGGGCGGTTCGCTGCTGGTCGTCGGGCACTCGCCGAAGGCCATGCGCGAGTTCGACGGCCAGAAGCCGCCGGAGGAGCTGTACTTCGAGCCGGAGGAGATCACGACGTTCCTCGGCGACCCGTGGCAGTGGGTCGTCGAGACGTGCGAGACGCGCGGCGAGGGCCACCACACCGACGCCGTCTACCGCGCGAAGCGGCTGGAGGCATGAGAAAGCCCCTTTCACGCGCCCTCGACGCGCGTGAAAGGGGCCTTCTCCGCTATCAGGCGAGCTCGAGGCCGTACGCCTGCAGCTCCAGGGTGAGCGGGTAGAAGTAGCTGGTCTGGGTGTCGCCGCCGGACAGCGTGCCGAGGCCCTTCTCACCGTCGTACGCCGGGCCGCCGGAGTCGCCGTGGTCGGTGTGCGCGGTGGTGCCGAACTCGTGGTTGAGCACGCCGACGTCGAAGTTGACCGACTCGTCGACCGAGGTGACCTCGCCGCTGCCGCCGCCGGTGGTCGAGCCCTGCTTCTCGATCTGCTCACCGACGGTCGGCTCGGCCGCACTGGTGATCTTCTGGCCGGTGTTGATCTCGCCGGGCCCGGTGCCGTTCGGGCGGGTCAGCAGGCCGGAGTCGGCGCCGGGGCAGTCGCTCTCGACGACTTCGGCCCCGGAGACGTCCCCGCCGGACCAGGTGCCGCCGAGGTTGGTGCAGTGCCCGGCGGTGAGCAGGAACGGCTCGCCGCCGCGCGTGACGTTGAAGCCGAGCGAGCAGCGGCCCTGGCTGTTCTGGATGGCGTCGCCGTCCTGGATGTGCAGCTCGAGCTTGCCGGTCCGGTGCTCGACGCGGACGCTGTCGCCGTACTTGGCGGCGGCCGCGCTGACCTTGTCGGCGGTCTGCTTGCTGGCGGCGTCGTAGACCTTCACCACGACCTGGTTGGTCTTGGTGTCGATGCCCCACGCGGTCTGCGGCACGTTCTTCACCGCGTCCAGCTGGTTCTTGACGCCGGTGAGCGCGGCGAAGGTGTGCTTGACCTTCTTCGCGCTGAGCCCGGCGGCCTGCACCTTCTGCAGCGCGGCGTCGTCGACGACGTTCACGACGGCCTTGCCGTTCTCCAGGTAGACGCCACCGGAGGCGGCGCCCAGCGACTGCGCGACCTGCGTGGCGTTGCTGATGGCGTGGGCCTGCATCTCGGCGAAGGCCAGCGGGGACGCGGTGGCCGCCGACGCGCACACGCCGCTGGTCAGCGCCGCTGCCGACAAGACGGCGAAGGTCTTGAGAGCGGTCTTCCGGGGAGTCATCAACTTCCTCCAGGTTTGCCGGTTCGAAGCCTGCGCCGGTCACTTTCGTTGCCGAGCAACCAACGCAACACCGACGAAGGTTGGTTAATAACCAATGGATCCGGACATACCTCTCGATCTGGACCCGTACGGCCCAGTGCCACTCACGCTTTCGGCCCAGCGGCGACCGGGCCGCGCGACCGGAGTGCACTGAATGACTCATTCATGTCGTCCGGCGCCAGGCCCCGGCAAGGTCGGGCAGCACGGCCGATCCGCCCATCCGCGATGTCATGAAAGAGTCATTCACCTCACCAGACGACATGAACGACCCTTTCACGACATCCCCGCAACGCCAGGCAGACCACGCAGCCAGCCTGCGGCAGGTCACCCGCTCGCCGACGCGACTTTGCGGCGACCGGGCCGCAACCGGAGTGCACTGAATGACTCATTCATGTCGTCCGACGACATGAATGAGTCATTCACGTCATCGGAGGCCGCGCCCTCAGCCCTTCGGCCACCGCACGTGGTCCTCATACCCCGGGTTCTTCCGCAGGTACCCCGCGATGAACGGGCAGACCGGCACGATCGTCCGCCCCGCCGCCACGACGTCGTCCAGCGCCCCCGCCGCCAGCGCCTTCCCCAACCCCCTCCCGGCGAACGCGTCGTCGATCTCCGTGTGGGTGAACACCGTCAGCTCGCCCCGCAGGTCGTAGTACGCCATCCCGGCCAGTTCGTCCCCCACCCACACCTCGTACCGGCTCTCGTCCGGGTTGTCGGTCACTCGGGTTTCGTCGCTCATCAAGTTCTCCTCGCTCGGGGTACGTCCCCCATCGTGCGATGCCCGGCCGGCGGGCGCCGACCGGGTCGTGACGGGCGCTGGGCCGGCCGGGGGACGCGCCCGGCCCGTTCGTGTGCAACCCGGCCGCGGGCCTTGGCGGGCACCGGCGTTTTTGGTTGCCTCACAGGGTGCCCGAGCAGCCGTTCGCCCTCCCCGAGTTCTACCTCCCGCACCCCGCCCGGCTGAACCCGCACCTCGAACGCGCGCGCGGGCACAGCAAGGCGTGGGCGGCCGGGCTCGACATGATCGACGTGCCGCAGCACGGCACCGTCATCTGGACCGAGCACGACCTCGACTCCCACGACTACGCCCTGCTCTGCGCGTACACCCACCCGGACGCCGGTGCCGAAGAGCTCGACCTGATCACCGACTGGTACGTCTGGGTCTTCTACTTCGACGACCACTTCCTCGAGCTGTACAAGCGCACCGGCGACATCGAAAGCGCGCGCACGTACCTCGACCGCCTCGAGCTCTTCATGCCCGACGGCGGCGAGATCACCGCGACACCGGAGAACCCCGTGGAGCGCGGGCTCGCGGACCTGTGGGCCCGGACCGTGCCGCATCGGTCGGCCGGCTGGCGGAAGCGCTTCATCGCCAGCACGAAAGCGCTGCTCGACGAGTCGCTGTGGGAGCTCGCCAACATCAACGAGGGCCGGCTGGCCAACCCGATCGAGTACGTCGAGATGCGGCGGAAGGTCGGCGGCGCGCCGTGGTCGGCGAACCTGATCGAGCACTCGGTGCACGCCGAGGTGCCGGGCGAGATCGCCGCGTCGCGGCCGATGGAGGTCCTGCGCGACTGCTTCGCCGACAGCGTCCACCTGCGCAACGACATCTTCTCCTACCAGCGCGAGGTGCAGGACGAGGGCGAGCTGTCCAACGGCGTGCTCGTGTTCGAGCGGTTCCTCGGCCTCCCCACGCAGCGGGCGGCCGACGCGGTCAACGACCTGATCACCTCGCGGCTGCACCAGTTCGAGCACACCGCGCTCACCGAGGTACCCGCGCTGTTCGACGAGCACGGCGTCGACCCGGCCGCCCGCGCCGCGACGTTCGCCTACGTCAAGGGGCTGCAGGACTGGCAGGCCGGCGGTCACGAGTGGCACCTGCGCTCCAGCCGCTACATGAACGACGGAGGCCCGAAGCCGGGTGCCGCGACCGGCCTCGGGACGTCCGCGGCGCGCGTCTTCACGTCGGTGCTCGCGACCGCGCCGCAGCGGCTGCGGGCGTACTCGCACACGCCGTTCGGCGAGGTTTCGGCGCCGCCCTCGCTCGCGGCGCCGTTCCCGCCGCGGTTCAGCCCGCACCTGGAGTCCTGCCGCCGCCGCAACGTCGACTGGGCGCGGCGCGTGGGCCTCCTCGACGGCGTGCTCTGGGACGAGCGGAAGCTGCGCGCCGCCGACCTCCCGCTGTGCGCGGCGGGCATCCACCCGGACGCGACGGCGGCGGCGCTCGACGTCACCAGCGACTGGCTGACCTGGAGCACGTACGCCGACGACTACTACCAGGAGGTGTTCGGCGCGACCCGCGACCTCGCGGCGGCGAAGGCGTGCAACGAACGCCTGGCGCGGTTCATGGCGGACGGCGCACCGGCGCCGCTGAACGCCCTCGAAACCGCGCTCGCCGACCTCTGGCCGCGGACGGAAAACCGCGCCGCGGTGCGGACCGCCGTCGAGTCGATGACCGCGAGCTGGCTGTGGCGGCTGGCGAACCTGGCGCAGAACCGGATCCCGGACCCGATCGACCACATCGAGATGCGGCGCCGCACGTTCGGCGCGGACCTCTCGATGAGCCTCACCGGGCCCCGCTCGCCCCTCGCCCGCCTCGCCGCCGACTACGCCGGGCTGCACAACGACCTGCGCTCCTACCGCAAGGAAATCCGCTTCGAGGGCGAGCTGAACAACAGCGTGCTGGTGGTGCGGAACTTCCTGGACTGTTCGGAGGAACGCGCCTTCTCGATCGTCGCCGACCTGGCCGAAGCCCGGCTCGCGGAGTTCCGCCACGCCGCGCCCGCGGACCACCTCCGCGACTGGCTGGCGGGCGTCGCCCACTGGCACGAGAACGCGGGCCGCTACACCGAGCTGGAGCTGGGCCACCACCCCGGCTTCGGCCGGCCGACGGGGCTCGGGACGTCGGCGCTGCGGATCTCGTCCCTGCTGCCCGCGGGCGGCTGAGGTGCCGTCGGCCAGGCAGGTCCGGGTCGCCGAGCTGCTGCACGAGATCGGCATGCACCGCGAGGCCGAGCAAGCGCTCCGCACCGACCTCCGGGCGCGGTGGCGCCGGACGCGAAGACGTCGCCGCCTGCGGTGGTCCCGGCGCCGGGTCTCGCGCTAGCGGAGCCGGACGGCGTTGTCCGCGCCACTCCGCCGGGCGTCCGCGCGGCGCGAAGGCGATACTCGACAGCGTGAGCGGCTTCAACCTGCGATTCCTCGGCCATTCGACCGTCCGGCTCGAACTCGGTGGCCGGGTCGTGCTGACCGATCCCGTGCTCACCGCCCGCGTCGGCGGGCTCACCCGCGTCGTCCCGCCGCCCCCGCGCGAGACCTACGCCGACGCCGAGCTCGTGCTGCTCTCCCACCTGCACGGCGACCACCTGCACCTGCCGTCCCTCAAGCTGCTCGGGCGGCGCACCCGGATCGTCGTCCCGCGCGGGGCCGGGTCCTGGCTCGCCAAGAAGGGCTTCGAGCGCGTCGAGGAAATCGCGCCCGGCGAGACCCTGACCGAGGGCGAGCTGACCGTCACCGCGACCGAAGCCGTCCACTCCGGGCACCGGTGGGGGCCGCGGCTCACCCACGGCCCGCAGAGCCCCGCCGTCGGGCACCTGATCAAGACCGCGGAGACGACCGTCTACAACGCCGGCGACACCGACCTGTTCGACGGCATGGCGGACTTCGGCCCGGTCGACGTCGCCCTGCTGCCCGTCTGGGGCTGGGGCCCGAACCTCGGGCCCGGCCACCTGGACCCGGCCCGCGCCGCGCGGGCCGCCGAGCTCGTCC
>NZ_JAAGNB010001565.1:0-4781 GCF_010550475.1 Amycolatopsis sp. SID8362 | reverse complement strand
CGACGGCATGGGCTCGGTCCGGCTGCCGGCGGCGATGTGCGGCCTGGTCGGCCTGAAGCCGAGCGCGGAGCTGCTGGCCGAGGGCGGCTGGTTCGGCATGTCGGCGCACGGCCCGCTGGCCACGACGGTCGCCGACACCGCGGTGCTGCTCTCGGTGCTGGCCGCGGACCCTTCGCTGGCGTCGGTCCCGACGCCGTCCCCGGCGCGCATCGGCACGTCCACGACGGTGCCCCTGCTGCGCACGCCGGTCCCGAAGGAGCTGGTGGCGGCGGTCTCGACCGCGGCGGGGCACCTGGCCTCCGCGGGCCACACGCTGACGGAGTCGGCCCCGCGCTACCCGGCGACGATGGTCCTGGGCATGACAGCCCGCTGGCTGGCCGGACCCGCCGTCCAAGCTCGCGAGTTCGACTTTTCGCGGTTGCAGCGGCGGACCCGCGCGCACGTCCGCGCGGGACAGCTGGTCCAGCGCGCGGGCCTGATCCGCGAGCGGACCCGGGAGAACTGGGTCGCGCGGGCCGCGGAGTTCTTCGCCGACCACGACGTCCTGATGACGCCGACGCTGTCGCACTGGCCGGTGAAGGCGGGCCGCTGGCACGAGAAGCGGTGGCTGACGAACGTGTTCCCGTCGACGCGGCTGGCCGGGTTCACCGGCCAGTGGAACTTCGCGGGCTACCCGGCGATCACGGTTCCGGTGGGGCGGTCCGTCGTGTCCGGCCTGCCGACGTCGGTCCAGCTGGTGACGCGTCCGGGCGGCGAGTCACTGCTGCTCGGCCTGGCCGCCCAGCTGGAGACGGCCAACCCCTGGCCCCGCACGGCCCGCAAGTAAAAGCCGTGAAGGCCTCCTTACCGGCTTTTTTGCCCGGTAAGGAGGCCTTCACGGCTTTTGATCAGGAGCCGGGCTTGCTCGCCGTCGGGGAGAGGGGCTTGGCGCCGTTGCCGTTCGCGGGCTTCGTGGCTGGGCCGTTCGAGTTGCCCGGCTTCGCGACGGGCGTGGGCGTGGGCTTGGGAGCCGGGCCCGGCTTCGCGGCGGCCTTCGCCGGGATCTGCGGCTGGACCACCGGGACCACCGGCGCGGCGGGCGTCGTGGCCGATTCCGTGTCGCCGCCGACCAGCTTGGACGCCTGGGGGATCACCGCTTCCTCCGGCAACGTCGCCAGCTGCGTCTCGCTGCGGTTGAGGATCTCCTCGGCCATCGCCAGGCTCTTGCGCGCCTGCTCGCGGATCTCCGCCAGCCGCTCGACCTTGCGGTTCGCCACCGTCGTGCGCTGGGCCGCCTGCGTGGTCGCCTCGTCGAGGCGGCGCTTGGCCTCCGCGGTGGCCTCGTCGAGCCGCCGCTTGGCCTCCGCCGTCGCCTCGGCGATCCGGCGCTCGGCCTGGTTCTTGCTCGCCGTGCGCTGGTCGGCGATGTGCTTTTCCAGCGCCGTCCGCTGCGCGGTCTGCGACGCCTCGAACTCGCGCTCGAGCTTCCGCCGCTTCCGCTCCGCCTCGTTGTCGAGCAGCTCCCGCCGCTGGGCCGCCTCGACGGTCAGCCGCTGCACCTCGGCCCGCGTCTCCGCCAGCGCGTTCTCGTGCTCGGAGTGCAGCAGGTCGGCCTGCTTGTCCAGCTCCGCGACCAGCTTCGTGTACCGCTCACGCAGCTTCGTCGACGCCTCGGTCGAGCCCGCCCACGTCTTCTCCGCGGCGGCCTCGGCGCGCTTGATGATCTCGTCCGCGCGGGCCTGCGCGAGCGTCACCGTCCGCTGCATCCGCTCGTCGAGGTCTTCCAGGCGCTCCGGTGGCTTCTTGAGCTCCTCGACGCGCGCTTCCAGCGAAGCGACCTGCTGCCGGGCGGACTCCGCCTCGCGGGTCGCGGTCGCGGCCTTCGCCACGGCGGCGTCGCGCTCGCTGAGCACCCGGCGCAGCTGCGCCTCGACGTGGTCGAGGTATTGCCGGACTTCGTTGCGGTCGAAGCCGTGCCAAGCCTGGGTGTACTCACGACGGAGGGGGAGGAGGCCGTTGAGGGCGGTTGCGGCGGGGTCGCGCTCAGGAACCATGCGCCCGACCGTACCTGGGCACGGACCGCTTACGCCCTTCGGCTTAACAAATCACCAACACGTGTCGCCATTCGGGCGGCGCGTCGCCGGAACGGCCGCACCCCGGAAACACTGCGTCACCAGTGAAAGCCCCGCGACAGCCGGGCGAGCGCCATCGCGGCCTTGGAAAGGTGTTTCTCGCCACGGCCGATCTTCAGCCCGCCCGAACCACCCGCCGCGGCCGAGTCCGGGAAGATCCGGAAACCCTGGTACGCGACGGCGTCGGTGAGGCCCGGCGTGAGCGTGTACGCCAGCCCGATCGCCTGCCCGGCCGGCGTCCCGATGTGCTTGGGCCGCTCGACGAGCGCCTTCAGCACCATGTCCGCGGCCTGCTCCGGCGACTTCGTCGGGAACGCGTCGTAGATCTTCGTCGGCCGGATCATCGGCGTGCGCACCAGCGGCATGTGGATGGTGGTGAACGTGATCCCGTCGCCGTGCGTCTCGGTCGCCGCGATCCGCGAGAAGTAGTCCAGCGCCGCCTTCGACGCCGCGTACGCCGAGAAGCGCGGCGCGATGCCCTGCACGCCGATCGACGACACGTTCACGATGTGCCCGAACTTCCGCTCCGACATGTGCGGCAGCACCGCGAGGATCAGCCGGACCGCGCCGAAGTAGTTGATCGCCATCGCGCGCTCGTAGTCGTGCATCCGGTCGTAGGACAGCTTGATCGACCGGCGGATCGACCGGCCGGCGTTGTTGACCAGCATGTCGATCCGGCCGTGCTCGGCCAGCATCGCGTCGACGGCCTTGCGCACCGAGTCCTCGTCGGTCAGGTCGGCCGGGTACACCGACGCGGTGCCGCCGGCGGCGACGATCTCGTCGCGGACCTCTTCGAGTTCGTGCTGGCGCCGGGCGACGAGCAGCGGGACACCACCCGCGGCGGCGACCTTCAACGCCGTCGCGCGCCCGATGCCCGACGACGCGCCGGTGATGATCACGCGACGGCCGTCCAGCTCACCGCGCGGGCCGTGCTTGCGCGCGCGGAACGGGTCGAGGTGCTCGCGCCAGTAGCGCCACAGCGTCGGCGCGTACTCCTCCAGCCGCGGCACGTCGACGGTGCCCGCGAGGGCCTTGCGCGTCTCGGCCGAGGAGAACACCGACGGGAACGCCATGGTCTCCAGCAGCACCGGCGGGATGCCGAACCGCTCCATCACGGCGTCGCGGGCGATGGTGACGCCGGGGATGTGCTCGGTCAGCTTGACCAGCCCGACGATCCGCTTGGAGAGCCCTTCGCCCAGCTGCACCGAGATCGTCGGCGCGCCCGCGGCCCGCGCGAAGGCGTTGTAGACGGACACGACCGGCTGCGGCTCGGGGTTGACCAGGTGGAACGCGTGCCCGTCGAGCCCGGGCTTGACCACCAGCTCCAGCAGCGCCTTGGCGACGTAGTCGACCGGCACGATGTTGGTGTCGCCGAGGTCGGGGCCGACGATCGGCAGCACGTCCGGCAGCCCGGCGAGCCGGTTGATCGCGGGGAAGAGGTAGTAGGGGCCGTCGACCTTGTCCATCTCGCCGGTCTCGGAGTGCCCGACGACGACCGCGGGCCGGTACACCCGCCACGGCACCTCGGTCTGCTCGCGGACGATCTTCTCGGCCTCGAACTTCGTCCGGTGGTACGGCGTGACCAGCCGCTGCCCGGCGTCGAACATCTCCTCGGTGAACACGCCTTCGTGGTCGCCCGCAACGGCGACGGAGGAGACGTGGTGCAGGCAGCCCGCGCGCAGGTCCGCGGCGAGGTCGACGACGGCCCGCGTGCCGTCCACATTGGCCTTGACGCTCGCCTCGTCGTCGGCGGTGAGGTCGTAGAGGGCGGCGAGGTGCACGACGTGGTCGACGTGCCCGCGCAGCTCGTCGCGGTCCGCTTCGGACACCCCGAGCAGCGGCTCGCCGAGGTCCCCGGTCACCAGCGTGACGCGGTCCGAGTGCGGCCACTGGTCGACGAGCGCGGCCAGCTTGGCCCGCGACGACGCGCGGACGAGCAGCGCGACGCGGTCGTCGTCGGGACGGGAGAGCAGCAGCCGGGTGAACTGGCGCCCGATCAGTCCGGTCGCCCCGGTCACCAAGAACGTCGCCATCGTCTTCACACCTCTCGCTCCACGCCCTGACCCTGGGCATTCTGCTGCATCGGGAGGTTCGTGACCACCGTGGCGGGACGTGAAGTTACTCACCAGTAACTTATTCGGGCTCCGCGATGACGATGCGGTTCTCCTCGTAGCCGTCCGAACCGCCGACCCACCGGCCGCCGCACGTCGCGAGGACGACGCGGTGCGGGCCGGACTGGCCGAACAGGTCGTCCGCCTGCGCGGGCAGGTCGTCCTTGTGCACGGTGAGCAGCTGGGAGATCCGGTAGCGCCAGGTCTTCCCGGCACCGTCCACAACGGTCACCGCCCCGCCGATCCGGGCGCTCCACAGCTCGGCGAACGGCCCGGTGGCGCCCCGCCAGTTGACGTGCCCGGCGAAGACGCTGGCGCCCCCGGCGGCGTCGAGTTCGGCGCCCCACCAGGTGGCTTGCCCGAGGTCGGCGGGGATGGGGAGTTCGCCGTCCGGGCCGAGGTCCTTGCGCACGAGAGTGGCGGTGGCGCCCGAGGGCAGCCGGACGGTGCCGGGCTGTTGTGCGGGCGGTACCGGAGTGGATGGCTGAGCAGCGGGAGCGGCGGCGGCCGAGGTGCTCGTCGGCGGTGGCGTGGATGTCCCGGCCGCGGGGGCGGCGGC
>NZ_JAAGNB010001520.1:0-4801 GCF_010550475.1 Amycolatopsis sp. SID8362 | reverse complement strand
CGGCCCGCCGACCGGCCCGAGCCCCGTCCCGCCCTTCGGCTACCCCGCCCCACCGCCCGCGCGAAGCCCGCTCCCACCACCCGCCGCCGCGCCCGCCGCCTTCGTGCCCGGTTACGCCGCGCCGCCGCCCTACGCTCCCTACGGCACCCGCTTCGGCCCTTACCCCGCCAAGAAATCCAACACCGGGGTCATCGTCGCGGTGGCGATCTTCGCCATCGTCGCCG
The DNA here is from genome assembly GCF_010550475.1 of Amycolatopsis sp. SID8362. Lineage (NCBI taxonomy): Bacteria > Bacillati > Actinomycetota > Actinomycetes > Pseudonocardiales > Pseudonocardiaceae > Amycolatopsis > Amycolatopsis sp. SID8362. The sequence continues at coordinate 4,577 of NZ_JAAGNB010001520.1, read as the reverse complement.
TCGCCGGGGGGCTCGTCGCCGCCGTCGCGCTGATCGGGGGCGGAAAGTCGCGGCACGTCGCCGACGCCGGGTACTCCAGCACCTACCCGACCAGCACCGAAGAAACCACCGAGACGACCGAGAGCACCACGTCGTCGACGACGACCACCGAAGAAACGACCCGCACCTCCGAGCGCGAGACGCCGACGTCGCAACCACCGTCCGGCCCGCGTTCGGTCGTCGCCACCGGGGACAACCCGCTGTTCGGCAGCCCGAACTACGGCCTGCAGAACGTCTCGTGCTCGCTGAGCCGCTGGGGAACCGACCAGAACAGCGCCACGAAGTTCTTCCAGTCCGGCATCACCTGCCTCGACGCGATGTGGTCGCGCATGCTCGGCGCCGTCGACCTGCCGTTCGAGACGCCGAACCTGTCGGTGCCACGGTCGCTGTCCGAATCCTCGACGCCGTGCGGCAGCGGGGGCACGACCACCGGGGTCACGCCGTTCTACTGCCCGAGCAACAACACGATCTACATGCCGATGGACCGCATCGAGATCGACGTCTGGGGCAACCACCCCGGCCCGTACCTGTCGATCCTGGCCCACGAATACGGCCACCACGTGCAGAACATGGCCGGCATCTCCGAGGCGTACGGCAACCAGCGCTACGACGCCGGCGCCGACTCGGCGGCGGGCCTCGAACTGTCGCGGCGGATGGAACTCGAGGCCCAGTGCTTCTCCGGCATGTTCCTCGGCTCGGCTTCGGTCTCCGGCGGCTCGGTCGACAAGAACGTCTACAACGAGGCCTGGAACGCCCAGGACCGCGGCGACGACTACGCCCGCAACGGCAAGCGCGACCACGGCAGCGCCAAGCACAACATCTCCTGGTGGCAGCACGGCGCGACGACCAACCGCAACCAGCAGTGCAACACGTGGCTTGCCTCCTCGGGAGACGTTTCCTAGCTCGGCGGCGTGAACGGGCTGTCACTCGGCGGGGGTTCCGGCGAGGGAGCGGGCGCGAACCCGGACGGCGCCCCGAAGCCCTGGCCCCGCGCCGCCTGCACTCGGGCCGTGTACGCCTGGACCGCACGCGCGTGGTCGCGGTTGCGGCGCTCCGCCAGCACCGCCGCCAGGAACGCCCACGCCGGCACCCCGGGCGGCACCGGCGTGCCCAGTGCCTCGCCCACCTGCCGCGCGAGGCCCCAGCCCAGCGACTCCGCCGCCTCCGGGCGCAGCTGGGCGAAGCGGGTCAGGAACTGGCGGCTCGCCAGTGCGAGGTCGTCCGGCAGCCGGGTCAGGTCGAGGTGGGCCGCCCAGCCTTCGAGGCCGTACGGCATCGTGATGGCCGGGTGGCCGGTCGTCTCCGGGACGCGCTCGCGGACGACCAGCGTGCCGGCCAGGAAGTCGCCGACCCGGCGGCCGTCGGACGAGCACAGCGACACGATCACCGCGACCGCGCCGAACAGGCCGAGCGTCCAGAAGTCGACGACGAAGCCGGCGAGCCCGCGGACCAGGGCGTGCCGGAAGCGGATCGGGCCGCCGTCGACGCGGACCACGCGCAGGCCCACCGCCATCTTGCCGAGCGAGCGGCCGCGGGTGAGCGTTTCGGACAAGACCGGGTAGCCGACCAGGATCAGCACCACGCACACCAGGATCAGCGTCAGCGCGAGGGCTTCGTCCTCGCCCGGCACCGTCAGCGTGAGCACGATGAACGCCACCAGCAGCAGCGCGAACTGCAGGAGGACGTCGAGGGCCATCGCCAGCGCCCGGCTGGCGAGCTTGGCGACGCGCAGGTCCAGGACGACGGCTTCGCCGGTGACCAGCTCCGATTCCTCGTGCACGCGGCCCAGGGTATCGACGGATAGGGTGACGTCGTGGATGTGGACGTCTTCGTCGCGGCGCACACGGCGGAGTGGAACCGGCTCGGCGAGCTGAACCGCCGCGGCGGCAGGCTGACCGGCGCCGAGGCCGACGAGCTGGTGACGCTCTACCAGCGGACGGCGACGCACCTGTCGATCGTCCGGTCGGTCGCGCCGGACCCGGCCCTGCTCGGCAGGCTGTCGGAGCTGGTGGCGCGCGGCCGGTCGGCGATCTCGGGGTCGCACAACCCGGCGTGGCGCGAGGTCGCGCTGTTCTTCACGCGCCGCTTCCCGGCCGCGGTGTACCTGTCGCGGCGCTGGTGGATCCCGGCCGCGCTGGTGTCGATCGCGGTGATGGCGGTGATCGCCGTGTGGGTGGCGGGCGACCCGCACGTGCGCGCGTCGATGGCCACTCCGGACGAGCTGCGCGAGCTGACCAAGCCCGGCGGCGAAGCGGAAAGCTACTACTCGACCGGCCCGGCGGGGTCGTTCGCGGCGCGCGTCTGGACGAACAACGCGCTGGTGGCGGCGAATTCGCTGTTCCTGGGCATCGCGCTCGGCATCCCGGTGATCGGCGGGCTCTGGCTGAATTCGCTGAACGCGGGCGTGATCATCGGCGCGATGAGCGCGGCGGGCCGCGGCGACGTGATGATCGGCCTCCTGCTCCCCCACGGCCTCCTTGAGCTGACGGCGGTCTTCGTCGCGGCGGGCACCGGCCTCAAACTCGGCTGGACGGTGATCGACCCCGGCCGCCGTTCGCGGTCCGCCGCGCTGGCCGAACAGGGCCGTTCGGTGGTGGTGATCGCGCTCGGGCTGGCGTGCGTGCTGCTGGTGACCGGGATCATCGAGGCGTTCGTGACGCCGTCGGGCTGGCCCACGTGGATCCGGGTGGGGATCGGCGTCCTCGCCGAAGTGGCTTTCCTGGTCTACGTTTTCACGCTCGGCAGGCGCGCGGCGAAGGACGGCGAAGTGGGCGATCTGGACGCGCGCGACACCGGGGACGCGCTGCCCGAGTCAGCATAGGCACGACCCCTCGAAGGCGATCGACGAACCGTCCTCCAGCCCCGCCGACCCGACGAACCGCGCCTCGAACTCGCCCACCTCCGTCAGCACCAGCTTGGGGCTCGACGCCGACCCGTCCGCGCCCGTCTTCACCGTCACCGTCTCCCCGCCGCCTTCGAGCACCAACGCGCTCTTCGGCCGGGCGGCCCGCACGAAGAACGTCACCGGGACGTCCGCCGCGGGCTGGCCGTTCTCGCCGATCACCCGGACCACGAACGGCGCGCCCGGGTCCTTCGACGCCAGCCGCTGGCCGTTGCCCGACAGGATCGCCAGCGTCCGGCCGCCCGCGGCCCACGTGTTCGCGATGCCCGTCAGGGAACAGACTTCCTGGTACAGCCGGGCTCCCACCGACGCGCTCTCGGCCGTGAGGCACCGCGCGGTCGCCACGTTCGCGATCTCCACCAGGCCCGGCAGCCCCGCGATCCGCCGCCACGCCTGGTGCTTGTCCGCCGCGTCGCACGCGGCCAGCTTCACCGCCACGCCGTCGACCGGGCTCGAGGCCGTCAGGCACTGTCCACTTGAGACATTCGTGAAGTGCTGCGACGCATACGTCCACGCGGCACCCGGGTCGCCGGCGTCCGCCAGCACCGGCTGACCGGAAACCACCGCGAGCGAGAGCTTGCCGCCGCCGTCGGCCAGGTACACCGGAGCACCGTCGGACACCGGCGCCGAAGCGATCGCCAGCGCAACCGCCATGAGCTTGAACATCCTTCGGGCTTAACAGGCCGACCGGGCGGGCACCACCGCAGCCACCCGTTAGAGCCGCCCGGCCGCCTTCAAGGCCAGGTAGCGATCTGCCAGCGCCGGGGGCAGCTCCTCCGGGACGGCGTCCACCACGCTCACCCCGTGCCGCCCCAGCCGCTCGGTCACGCGGTGCCGCTCGGCCAGTGTCCGCGACGCCGCCGCCGCGTCGTACACGGCTTCCGCGTCGCCGCGGCCGGCCAGCATCTCCGCGACCCGGGGGTCTGCCACCGACGCCACGATCAGCTCGTGCCGCGCGGTCAGCGAGCTCAGCACCGGGAACAGCCCCTCCTCCAGCGGCGCCGCGTCGAGGCCGGTCAGGAGGACGACCAGCGCCCGCCGCCGGGTCCGCTGGAGCACCTCCGCGACCATCCCCCGCGCGTCCGTCTCGACCAGCGACGGCTCCAGCGGCGCCATCGCGTTCACCAGCGACGTCAGCAACGCGGGCCCGGACGAACCCTGCACGGCCGCCCGCAGCCGCCGGTCGTACGCCAGGAGGTCGACGCGGTCGCCGGCCCGGGAAGCCAGTGCCGCCAGCAGCAACGCCGCGTCCATCGCCGCGTCCAGGCGGGGCGCGTCGCCCACCCGGCCGGCCGAGACGCGGCCCGTGTCGAGCACCAGCACCACGTGCCGGTCGCGCTCGGGGCGCCACGTGCGGACCATGACGTCCGCGGCCCGCGCGGTCGCCCGCCAGTCGATCGAGCGGACGTCGTCGCCGATCACGTACTCGCGCAGCGAGTCGAATTCCGTGCCCTGGCCCCGGATCAGCACCGCGTTGCGGCCGTCGAGCTGCTGCAGCCGCGCCAGCCGCGAGGGCAGGTGCTTGCGGCTGTGGAACGGCGGCAGCACGCGGACCGTCCACGGCACCTCGTGCGATCCCTGCCGCGCGGCCAGGCCCAGCGGGCCCACCGACCGGACCGTCACCCGCGCCGCCGTC
>NZ_JAAGNB010001472.1:0-5041 GCF_010550475.1 Amycolatopsis sp. SID8362 | reverse complement strand
GCGGCGGGTAGCGCAGCACCGCGCCGCAGCCCGCGATCACGACGAGCACGAGAGCGGCAGTCACGTCCAAGAGCACTGCTCTCGATTCGGGGAGCGCGGCGGCGAGGACGACGAAAGGCACGCTCCCGAACGCGAAAGCGCCGCTCACGATCCCCGCGCGCGGGCCGGTGCGTTCCGGGAACCACGCGAGGACCGCGCCGACGCACGTCGCGTACACCAGGCCGGTGCCGAGTCCCCCGAGCACGGAGTACCCGAGGAAGACGGTGACCAGACTGCTCGCGTGGCCGAGCGTGACGAGCCCGGCGGCGCACAGGACCGCGCCGGCGGTCATCGCGGCCGGCGCGGGCAGCACCCCGCGGTCGCGCAGCCAGGCTGCCGGGAAAGCCACCCCGGCCTGGCAGATCGCCCACACCGCGAACGCCGGCGCGATCCCGCCGAACGTCCAGCCGTGCGCCCGGCTCAGCGCCGGGACGATCGCGCCGAAGCCGTACTGCTGCACCCCGGCGGCGAGCATGGCCGCGGCGGCCAGCCACGTGATCCACGTCCGCGGCCTGCCGAGCAGCTCGCGATCCGATTCCCCGACGCGGTACCGCCGGCCGTAGACGTCCCGGAGCTCGCGGATCTCGGCCATGGCGACCGCCTCCTCGCAGACTGCAGATTGTATGCAGTATGCGGTAGTCTGCCGCCTGAGGCAAGAAGGCGGCCCGGTGGCCATCGAGGGAGGAGGCGGCCACCGGGCCGGTGCTCCTACGCGGTACCGGCCGCGCGGAGCACTGACAGTCTGGCCATCGAAGGCACCGTCGACAAGCTTTGACACCCGTCCAACGGCGTCCGGCGTCCACAACGAACACCTACGGACGCACGAAAGCGCCCCGAAGTGACGTCGGGGGCGGTGATCGCACTCGACGTCCCATCGGGGCGCTCCGGCCGGAACTCCCGCGAGCGGACCGCGCGGTGAGCACTCACCGCGACGATTCCGCTACGCGTCAGGCAGTTCCGCCGATCTCAAGACTTCTTGCGCGGAGCTCGCTTGCGCGCCGGCTTGGTGTCGGCCGGCTCGGCCGCCGCGGCCTGGTCGGCCTCGAAGCCGGCGATGATCTCGCTGGAGAGGCGGCCGCGCTCGGCGACCTCGTAGCCGTTGGCCTGCGCCCATTCGCGGATCTGCCGGTTGCGCTCGCGGTCGGTGCCCGAACTGCCCGAGCCGGACAGCGACTGGCCGGTCGCGAGGCGGACCTTGCGGCCGCCGATGCGCCGCGCGGCGCCGACGTAGCGCGCGAGTTCGTCCCGCAGCGCGGAGGCGTTGTCCTCCGACAGGTCGATTTCGTAGGTCACCCCGTCGAGGCTGAAGGGGACGGTCTGCGAGGCCTCGCTGCCGTCGAGGTCGTCCACCATCTGGACCTGCACCCGTTGCGCCATGGTTCGTCGTTCCTCATCTTCTCCAGAACACGGTCGGACAGACCCTAACCTGTCGAATCCCGTCCGGCACGCGCGACACCCGTCAAGCGTCCACAATGGCCGCCCGGGCGAGCGGGTCGCCCGGCTCCAGAGTGACCGCAACGGAGTCGAAATGGGATACACCTTGCCGAAAAATCAATTTTGTGATATGCTCGAAATCAAATCGGTACCGTGGCGACGTGACCAGCCTCCAGTTTCCCGGTAATGCCAGCCGGACCGCCTTCACCGCGGCCGCCGCACGGGCGGCGCATTTGCTCGTCGACGCCGAACCGTACCTCTTCACGGACTCCCTCGCCGCCACGCTCCTCGGTGCCCAGGCGGCGGATCTCTTGGTATACCACAAGCTCCACGGCACCCACCCGGTGCTCGCGAGCGCCCGCGCCGAGGCGCTGTGCCGGAGCCGGTTCACCGAGGAGCGGCTCTCCCATTCCGGTATAGACCAGTATGTGATTCTGGGCGCCGGCCTCGATTCGTTCGCGTATCGCACGCCGGCCGGACGTTTCCGGGTGTTCGAGGTCGACCACCCGGCGACCCAGGTGGTCAAACGGGAACTGCTCGCCGCCACCGGGATCGCCGAACCGCCTTCGGTCACCTTCGTGGCGGCCGACTTCGAAGCGGATCCGCTCCGGGAACGGCTCGTCCAGAGTGGACTGGACCCGTTTCGCCCCGTGTTCGTGAGCTGGCTCGGCGTCACCATGTACCTGACGCGCGAGGCGATTGCCGCCACATTGACGGATCTCGGCCGTTTCGCCCCGGGATCGGAAATCGTCGCGGATCACCTGCTTCCCGCGGAACTGCGGGACGCGGCCGGAAACGGTTACGCCGAAGCGGTCGGGGCGGTCGCCGCGGACGGGGGTGAGCCGTGGCACACGGTCCTCTCCCCCGCCGCGTTCGCCGATCTCCTGGGCGCGGCCGGGTTCGAAGTCGTCGAACAGGCCGGGCAGCGGCAGAGCGTCGCCGCGGAACTGTGGGAGCGCACCGACGCGCTGCGGCCTATCGCCTTGTCCACGCTGACCCACGCCCGCCGCTGACGTTTTTTGCTTGGTTGAGCAGATTCGAAATCAATCGGGGAGCATCGGCACTTCGAGGTCGTCCGGGCGGCCGAGCAGAACCGCGCGGGTGACCGCCGCCTTCCCGAACCGGTCGCGCACCGCGTCCAGCGCACTGTCGAGCTCGGTCGCCCGCTGACGCTCGAAGGGCAGGGAGAGCTGGAACGGGTCGTCGTCGGCCAGGTTGGACAGGGCGGCGCCGAGCAGTGTGATCCCCCGGTCGGCGATCAGCGGGAGCGCGGCGACGAGCAGTTCCCGCGCCGCGGCGAGCAGCACGCCGGTGCCGGCGGTCGGGTCGGCCAGCGTGTGCGAGCGGGTCGCGCGTTCGAAGTCGGCGAAGCGCAGGCGGATCGTGACCGTCCGGCAGACGCGGTCGGCCGCTCGCAGCCGGCGGGCGATCCGGTCGATCAGCGCCACCAGCACGACGTCCAGTTCGGCCGGGGTCCGCCTGCCGCGGCCGAGTGACCGCTGGGCGCCGATCGAGCGGCGCCGCACGCCGACTTCGACGCGGCGCGGGTCGCGGTTGTGCGCGAGGGCGTGCAGATGCCGGCCGGGACCGCGGCCGAGCAGGCCGTCGAGGTCCACCTGCTCGGACGTCGCCAGCTCGCCGACCGTCCGGATCCCGCGCGCGTGCAGCTTCTCCGTGGTGACCTTGCCGACGCCCCAGAGCGCCGAAACCGGCAGCGGGTGCAGGAACTCCAGCTCGCCGTCGTGCGGGACGACGAGCAGGCCGTCCGGCTTGGCGACCCGGCTGGCGACCTTGGCGAGGAACTTCGTCCGCGCCACCCCGACGGTGATCGGCAGCCCAGCCCGCTCGGCGACGGCGGCGCGGAGCCGTTCGGCGATGTGGCTCGGCCGCCCGCCGATCTTGGCCAATCCCCCGACGTCGAGGAACGCCTCGTCGATCGAGATGCCTTCCACCCACGGCGTCGTGTCGTGGAAGACCTCGAACACCGCGCGGCTGGCGGCCAGGTACGCCGACATCCGCGGCGGCACTACGACCGCTTGCGGGCACAGCCGCCGCGCCTGCGCGCCGCCCATCGCCGTGCGCACGCCGTAGGCCTTGGCCTCGTAACTCGCGGCCAGGACGACCCCGCCGCCGACGATCACCGGCCGCCCTTTCAACGCCGGATCGTCGCGCTGCTCGACCGACGCGTAGAACGAGTCGAGATCGGCGTGCAGGATGGGCCCCTCAGCGGTCATAGAACATATGTTCGCATAACCGAGCGCCGAAGTCCGCTCACCCGTCCGTCGCGAATGGCGTGCCGCCGGTCGACACTGAGCGCTTTTCCGGTTGTCCGCCGTCCGTGGCCGCGCTCACACTCGAGCCATCGAACGACCCGACCCTGGGGGCGACATGAGCGAGAAGTGCCGGTGCGGCGACCACCACGCGTGGGCCGCGCCGAACCCCGAAGACCGGCCCGCCGCCGCGCGGCAGCCGCTGCTGGCTTCGACACTGGCGCACGAAGACCGCGTGGAAGACGACGGCGGCCTCGACCCGACCGACCGTGTCACCTGCCGCACGCACCGCCGCTGGCTGCACGAGTGCGTGTCGTCGCCGGTGCACACGAACCCGGCGATCGGCTACCGCTGGTGCCGCAGCTGCGACCACCAGGCGCTGGTCGCGGTGGACGAACTGGCCGGCGCGGTGACCATCCGCTGCGGCCTCTGCGGCCGCGTCCCGCGCAGCCGCGCCAACGCGGAGCTCGTCGAGCTGTGCCGCCGCAGCCTGTCCCTGGCCCGCGCGGGCCGGTTCCCGGAGGCCGCCGCGGCGTGACTGCCATGATGCGGAGGTGCCCGAAACCGGAACCACCGCGCTGGTGATCCTGCTGCCCGCCGCCGAACCGATCCTGGCCGCGGCCCGCCGCGTCGACCCGGCCCTGGTCCGCCCCGGCCTGCCCGCCCACGTGACGGCGCTCTACCCCTTCTTGCCGGATGCCGAGCTGACCGACCAGGTTCTCGACGCGGCCCGCGAGCTGGCGGCAACGTTCTCGCCGACCGACGTGCCGCTGACCGAGTTCGTGACGGCGCCGGGTTTCGCGGCGATCCCGGTGCCCGCGCTCCAGCCGATCACGGACGCGGTCTGCGACCGGTGGCCGTCCGTCCAGCCGTACGGCGGGCGGTTCGGTCCCCGGCCGGGGGCGCACGTAACCGTGGCGATGGGCGGTGAGGCGGAGGTTCTCGAGCGGGTGGCCGGCGAGGTGCGGCCGCTGCTGCCGGTGCGGGACCGGGCGGTGGAGCTGCAGCTGGTCGCGCTTACGGAGCGGGGGTGGGAACCGAGACTCTCCGCGAGGTTCGGCGGCTGACGCCTCTGCCACCGAGTCCCGGCGGCTGAACGGACGGCGAGTACGACCTTCGCGGCGGGAACCGGGGCTGCCCTCGGCAACCGGTGGCTGAACTCCCGGCGCCGCAAACCCAGGCCGCCCGACGAGCGGGAGGTGAGCGCGCGGGGTGCCGCCGCCCGCAACCGAAGCCGCCCGCCGCATTCGCCGGGTGAACGGCAGGCGCGCCGCGAACGAGGCCGCCCTCAGCGGCCG
>NZ_JAAGNB010001426.1:0-6034 GCF_010550475.1 Amycolatopsis sp. SID8362 | reverse complement strand
TCCTCGCGGCCGCGCTCGCCGAGGCCCGGACGCGCGGGGCCCCGCTCGTCGTGCTGCACGCCTGGGCCGACACCCCGCCACCGCGCCAGGATCCCCGCTGTGTCACCGAGGCCGGGCACCGGCTGCTCGGGGAGCGGGTGCTGGCCCACGACACCGGCGACGTCGAGGTCGAGCGGGTCCTGGTGCACGCCCACCCGCGGCGGGAGCTGATCGAGCGCAGCGGTGACGCGCAGCTCGTCGTCCTCGGCGACCGCGGCCGCGGCGGCTTCCCCGGGCTCCTGCTCGGCTCCACCGGCCAGGCCCTGCTGCACCACGCGGACTGCCCGGTCCTGCTCGTCCGCACCACCGCGTGAGGGAAGCGGAACGGAAGTGGCACCCGCCAGGATGACACCATGAAGACTGCGATCCGAGCCGCGCTGGCGGCACTCGTGGCCGGCACGACGGTCCTGGCGGCCCCGGCCCAGGCGGCCACCATCACCCAGAAGACGGGCGTCTGCAGCACCGGCACCTTCGGTGGCTCGTTCACGCTCCGGTACGAGACGTCCGGCGGCTATCACCACATGCTCGGCGCGACGACGTCGTCGGGCCCGTACATCGGCGACGCGGGCAATCTGCTGCTGCGGATCTTCTACCGCGACGGCTTCACCACGCACACGATCTACACCCGCTCGATTCCGACGTCGGGCACCACCAGCCTGACGCTGCCGTCCGGCATCAACGTGCCGGTCACCGCGGTGGGGAACGCGTCGACCACGTTCGCCAACGGCACCGAATCCTGCGTCGCGACGGTGTCGATCACGTAAGGAGCGCCTCCCGCAGGATGGCCCGCGCCGAACCCGCCAGCACGTCGGCGGCCCGCGCGCGGTCGAGCCCGCCGATGTCGGTCAGCCACACCAGCGACTCGATCCCCGACGCCGACCGGATCGCGGTGGCCAGGCCGTGGACATCCAGGTGCGGGTGCGTGTCGGCGAGCGGGGCGAGGGCCTCCTCGATCCAGCGGATCGCCCGGCCGCGGCGCAGCACCGGTTGCCGCGCGCCGGGCTCCAGCGACAGCCGGAGCTGGGCGCGCAGCTGCGGCTCCCAGCGCAGCGTGAACGCGATGAACTCCCGCATCACCAGCTCGAGCCGCGCGGCGGGATCGGCGGGCGCGTCCGGGGGCAGCAGGCCGGCGTCGTCCTGGATCTCCGGGTAGGCGGCGAGCAGCAGCTCGCGCTGGTTCGGGAAGTAGCGGTAGGCGGTGGTCCGGGAAATCCCGGCCGCGGCGGCGGCGTCTTCGACGGTCGGCGACCCGCCCTCGGCGAGCAGCGCGTGCGCGGCCTCGACCAGCGCGGCCCGGGTCCGGCCCTTCTGCCGCCGTCTGCCAGTGGACTCATATGGTACTGCCATGCCATCATGGTACTCACGTCCCACGAAGGAGGCGGCCATGACCGGTGACCCGGCCGAGACGAACCCCGAGCTGTACCAGGTGGTCTTCGAGAACGAGCGGGTGCGGGTGCTGGAGTACCGCGACGCACCCGGCGACCGGACCGCGCCCCACCGCCACCCCGACACGGTCATGGTCACGCTGAGCGCCTTCAGCCGCCGCATCTCCTCCGGCGGCCGCGAAGTCGGCGTGGACCTGCCCGCCGGCGCGGTGCGCTGGGTCGCGGCGCAGGAGCATTCGGGCGAGAACGTCGGCACGACGCCGACGCACTCGATGTTCATCGAGCTGAAAGAGCCCGGTGGAGTGGTCGCCGGTGCCGCCTTGGGGCCGACCGGAGGTCAGTAGACGTACGGCCAGCCCGCGCTGTCGTAGCCGATCAAGTTGATCCCGAGCTTCCCCGTCAACGGCGTCGCGTCCGAGTAGTAATAGTGGTAGACGAGTACGTCGGCGTCGGTGTCGTGCAGCACTGCCACGTGCCCGGGACCGTGGACGTCGCCGTGGCTCGCCAAGATCTCCGTCCCGCCACCCGCCGCCATCCGGACGCCGTCGCGGTCGGTGTACGGCCCCGTGATCGACGTGGACCGGCCCACCATCACCCGGTACGTGCTCTTCGTTCCCTGGCAGCACAGATCCCACGAAACGAACAGGTAGTAGTAACTCCCGTGCTGCACGATGTACGGCGCTTCTTCGGCGGTCGTGCTGCCCGTGCGCTGGGCGATGCTCCGCAATGCCGGGTCCGTGGTGCTCCGCTTCCCGGTCGACGGGTCGAGCCGGTACATCTTGATGCCCGTCCACCACGAGCCGAAGCTCAGCCACCACCGGCCCGAAGCGTCGACGACCAGGTTCGGGTCGATCGCGTTGTAGTCGTCGCTCGTGCTGGTCTGCGCGACGATGCCCTGGTTCGCCCAGCTTTCCGGCAACCCGGTCGGGCTGGTGGCCAGGAAGATCGCCGAATTGCGCGAGCCGAACGTGGAAGCCGCGTAGTACAGGTAGTACTCGCCGTTGTGGAACGAGATGTCCGGGGCCCACAGGTATCCCGGGTGGGCGGGGTCGGTGAAGGGCGCGGTCCACGGCGCGCCGTTCGGCCACACCGAGCCGATCTTCGTGAAGTGGACGCGGTCGGTCGAGCGGCGGATCTGCAGGTTCTGGTCGGTCGAGTAGAGCAGGTAGCTGCCGTCGGCCGCGCGGATCATCGACGGGTCGTGCACCGCCGTGATGTCCCCGGTGACGTACCCCGGATTCGGGTAGGTGGCGGCTTCGGCGGCCGGCGCGCTCAGCAAAGCGGCGGCCAGGACAGCGAGCAATCGGGGCAGGCGCATGGGAACGTCCTTCCGGGTCAGTGCACGGGGTTCCACCCGTCGGCGCCCGCGAGGTAGCGCTGCGCGGTGAAGTTCGCGGCCTGCGCGGCGGTCAGCTGCGGCCGATCGGACCCGGTGCCCGCGCCCGCACCGGTGTTGCGGTACTCGAAGAACCGGGCGTCCTTCCACGAGAACCCCGACATGTCCGTCCACGGCGTCGCCTTGATCGCCGCCGGGAGCGCGGTGTCGCGGATGACGACCTGGGCGATCGCGTCGACGTCACCGCCGGGGTGCCACGGCCGGCCCAGGTAGAAGCTCGACGCCGCCGCCGGGCTGAGGACGCGGCTGCCCACGATCAGGAAGCCGTACGGGTTGGCGCGCCGGGTGCTGGCCGCGGTCAGGAAGCCGTTCGGGTTGGAGCCGCGGTCCAGCGCGGTGATCGTCGCGCGGTCGAACACCGCGGTGGCGCGCCCGAAGAGGAAGTCGACGTCGCCGCTGATCGAGCAGTTGCGGTAGTACTGGCGGCCGGTCGTGCCCACGGCCGCGGTGTCGGCGTACAGCGTGTCCTGGTGCCCGAGGAAGGTGACGTTGTCGAAGACCATCCGGTCGCCGGTCGTCTTGACCGCGACCGCCTGGGTGGCGGTGATCTCCGGGTGCGCCTTGCGGTCGAAGGAGTTGCGGAAGGTCAGCGCCGTCGCGGTGAAGCCGTTCGCGGCGATCGTCGCGGTCGCGCTCCCGGTCGTGCCGTAGGTCGAGCCGTCGGGTTTCTTCGTGCCGCTGGCGTTGTCGTAGTCGACGACGACGTCGGCCGCCTTGCCGGTGGTCCCCCGCAGGGTCACCCCGGTCTTGGCCGCGGGCACGGTGATCACCTCGTGGTAGGTACCGGGCTTGATCGACACGGTGCCGCCGGCCGGCACGGCGTCGATCCCGGCCTGGACGGTGGCGTAGGCGCCCGAGCCGTCCTTGGCGACGACGACGTTGGCGACCGCGGCCCCGGCCGGCGGGCTGACCAGCACGGCAAGCGTGGACGCGACGAGCAGGGTCTTGAGCATGACGTCTCCCTGGGAACGCCGCGGGTGCCGGACGGCGGCCGGCACCCGCGACGCGGCTCGGACTACCGGTAGGTGATGTTCGCGCTGGTGTAGAGGCAGTTCGTCGAATCGGGACCGCTGCCGATCTTCGTCGGCTCGCCGCTGGTGACGCCCTTGTACTTCTGGCAGGGCTCGATCTTGCGGCTCGAGTCGCCGACGATGGTGATCCGCGTCAGCTTCGCGGTGTCACCGTAGTTGGTGTTGATGCCGACGAGCGCCTTGCCCGGCACGGTCGCGGTGACGTTGTCGACGACGACGTTGCGCTTGTACTGCGTCTTGCAGTTGCCGCAGGAGCGGTACAGCTTGCCGAAGTCGTTCACCTCGAAGTTCCGGATGTACATCGTGCCGGGACCGTTGTGCTGGAACACCTTGTCCGACGCCTTGCGCGCGCCGCCGCCGTCGATCGTCATGGTCTGCGAGGCGGAGGTGCCCTTGAACGTCGCCGCGTCCTCGCCGACGTCCTCCCACCAGACGTTGAGCAGCGTGCAGGTGCCGAGGCAGTGCACGCCGTCGGCGGCCGGGCTGCCCAGGACGACGTTCTTCAGCGTGGTTCCGTTGGCGAGCTGGAACAGCGGGCTCTGGCCCTCGTCCTGGCCGCCGGACCCGAGGTCGCCGGTGCCGTAGAACCGCTTGAGCCCGCCGTCGTAGGTGCCGCTGGTGACCTTGATCGTCGCGCCGACCGGCACGTTCGTGCTGGGGTTCGGCCAGGTGGCGGCCGACGCGCTCGCGGCGGTGCCGGCCGCCGCCGAAACCGCGAGCGCGGCCACGGCCACCACCCGGATCATCCGGGAAATCACTGGGGAAACCATTCATCACTCCCTGGTCTGATTCTTCAATCGGCGCTGACGGAAACGTCCGACCGGGTTGTGAAAGCGCTTTCTCGACACCGAGTTTCGGGTTGCGGGCAGTCCGTGTCAACGTCGTTCGCCGCGGGCGGCCGGCAAGTCGCCCGGATGGTCGCCACCCGCAGCGCTTTTCAGAAAACACCGAAAGTGTCGAAACGTCAGCGGCCGCCCGGGCCGGCGCCGCCGAGCACCCGCGCCGGGACCTGCCACGCCGGGTCGAGGCGCTCGACGAGCGCGGGCGTCCACCCGACATCGGGACCGAGGTCCGGGTCGTTGGCCGCGTTGTACTCGGCCAGCAGGTCCACCGGCTTCGGCCACGCGGCACCGGTGGCCACCAGCGTGCCGGTCGCGTGGAGCACCGTCCCCTTCCAATACTTGACCAGCGCGCCGAGCGGCACGGAAGCGGGGATCCGGAAGAAGTTGTTCTCCGCGTAGATCCGGGACTCCACGCCGACGCCGAGGGAATACGTGTACGCCGCCGCGTCCCGCACCGAGTACAGGTTGTCGTAGACGTGCACCTGCCCGTACCGGACCCGCGGCGCGCGCTGCCCGATCTCCGAAAAGAGGTTGTGGTGCACGGTGACCCGCAGCTTGCCGACGTCGTAGGTGGGCTTGTCGGTGTTGCCGATCAGCATCGTCTTGTCGTGGTCGTGCAGCCGGTTGTACGACACCGTCACGAGGTCCGAGCCGTGCACGATGTCCAGCAGGCCGTCGTGCACCTCGTACTCGCGCCCGAAGTAGGTGGGCTGCGTGGAGTTGCCACCGTCGCCGAAGTCGTTGTGGTCCACCCAGACGTGCGTGGCGCCGACCAGGTCGACGTTGTCGTACTCGGAGTTCCAGTTGCCGTCGGCGCCGTCCAGCGGGTCCCACTGCGGGAAGCAGTCGTGCGCGTCGGCGAAGGTCAGGTTCCGGAGGATCACGTTGTCGCCGGTCACGCGCAGCGTCAGCCCGTGCAGCGTGCCGTGGTCGCCGATGATGGTCGTGTTCGGCCCGACGTCGACCACGACCTGCGCCGCCTGGTTGGCCTGGGACCGGGCGCGGGCCTCCTCCAGTGGCCCGGACGGCTCGACCTTGCCCCAGGTCGCCGGGTCGTACGCGGCCAGGTACGCGGGCAGGCTGTAGCCCGGGTCGGCGAAATCGGCGCAGCTCATCGGCCGGTCCTGATCGTCCACATTGCCTTCGATGGTGCCGCGGACGCGGATGATCTTCGGCGCACCCGGGTCCGCGGCGAGCGCGGCGACGAGTTCGGAGCGCTTGGTCACCGTGCGGACGCTCGTGGCGGCCGCTCCCCCGGTCGTCCCGGTGGTCGCCGCGGCCCAGCCGTCGTGCGCGCCGAGCACGACGCGGCCGGGGTCGTGCCCGTGCGCTTCCGCTGGC